>CAZOOU010000003.1:0-32590 GCA_964581495.1 uncultured Haloferacaceae archaeon | reverse complement strand
GTTTCGGCGTCGGTTGCTGTCTGTGTGTCCGGTTCGGTCGTTTTCTGTGTGTCCGGTTCGGTCGTTTTCTGTGTGTCCGATTCGGCGGCTGTCACTGCTGTGGTCTCGCCGTCTTCCTGGACGCTGTCGCTACGTTGTGACATGGTTGTACACCTGGATGATTTCGTCGGCCATCCGGTCCCAGCTCACGGTCTCGACGTGGGTTCGCCCGTTGGATCGCTCGCCCGTTTCGAGTACCTCGACCAGCCGGTCTACGAGTTCGGCCTCGCTCGTACAGACTGCCGAGGGAGTGACGTTTTCGAGTCGTGTGCGGACATCGCCAACGTCGGTCGAGACGACCGGCAGATTGCAGGCCATCGCCTCCTTGACGGTGTTGGGCGATCCCTCCAGTTTCGAGGTGAGCAACAGCGCGTCGGCGGCGTTCATATAGTACCGCATCTCGTCGTGGGGGACGCCCGAAACCGTCTGTAGTTCGATGGGCTCGGAGAGTTCGTCGTCGACCTGGCTCGTGACGGTGGCTGCCAAGTCGTAGTTTTTCCGGTCAGTGCGCTTGCTGTGGCTTTTGGTCGGATCGTAGGGGAACAACACGTGTTTCGTCTCGGGGTCCCAGCCGACGTGGTCCATCGCCTCGGCTTTCGGCATCGGACTGAACTTTGTCATGTCGACGCCGGCCGGAATCACGTGGGCGTCGGTGCCGAGCGTCTGCCGCATCGCCTCGTTGCGGACGATGGCGGCGTCGAACCGCCGGGCACAGAACCGACAGACGTGGCTGTACCGACCGCCCAAATAGTCACCCATCAGATCAGACCCCCAAAAGGTCTGGACAACCGGTCGACCGGGCTGCAACAGGCCGTAGGGGGCGGCCAGCCCGGAGTTGACATGAATGAGGTCGTACTCGTTGGTGAGCACCGTTTTGAGGATTCGTGGATAGCCGTAGGCGGCGTTGACCGCGTAGTAGGGAAGGTTGTGGCCGGGAGCCGGAAGAACTCGACTGGATATCGGGCCGAGCGAGTCGGTGTATGTGGCACTCCCCGGCGACGCAGCGATCACATCGCAGTTGATACCGTTCCGTTCGAGCGCGCGAACCTGATCGAGAAAAAACGTTCGGTCATCTGTCGTAACCAACTGGAGGACATCCATCAGTTAGGTACTCCATCCCCGATCAAATATCTTTTTTCGCCGATCCGCGCTCTTGAGGTAGTCAATCCCCTGGGCGAGCACCCCAAGCGTCGGGCGAATGTCGTCCCGCGACAGCGTTGCACAACAGGTGTTTCGCTCCCACGAGCCGAGTTCGCGGAGCGCCCGGAGTTTTTGGTCGTGGCTCCAGAGCCACAGCAGCTCGTTGGGGACGACCCACCGGTAGTTCATGCCAACCCGATACTCGCCGTTCGACTCCGGGACGCTCCCGTCGACGGCCAGCTTATATAGGACGAAAGGGATGTCGACGCCGGAGTTGACCGTGAGGCTGAGCGACGACCAGAATCGAGGATTGACCTCGATCAGTCTGTACGTCTCGGTGTCGGGGTCGTACAGCACGTCCATATGTGCCGGGCCGGTCCAGTCGTGTGCCCGGAGCAGTTCGAGCACCGAGTCGACCCACGGCTCACGTTCGACGGTGTGGGCGGCGATTGCGGGGCCGCCTGAGGCGGGGTACTGTCTGGTCTCTTTATAAACGTGCGTCGCAACCGGCTCGGCGCTGTCGTCGAAGATGGTCCCGATGCTGTAGTGGCCGCCCGAATGGTCGACGAACTCTTGGATAATCGGGTTGGGGTGGCTGTTGCTGACGCGTTCGTACGTGTGAGCGAGTTCGCTGGGGTCGTCGACCCGCACGATCCCACGCGCTCCCGACGCGATCCGCGGCTTGATCAACACCGGAAAGGTGGCCTCGGTTCGGATCTCGGCGAGATCATCGCCGCCGGTTGGATAGTAGGTGGGCGGAATCGGCACGTCAAGCGCGTCGGCGGCCTGCATGCAGCTGCCTTTGTCCATCAGTCGCGTGATCGTCGGCCGGTCGGCGACGAACACCTCGGTCACCGTCGAGAGCCGCTCGCGGTGTTCGGCGACCGCGAGCGTGGTTTCGTCCCGGACGGGAACAACGAGGTCGTACTGTTCGCGGCGACAACAGGCCACCAGCCAGTCGACGAAACCCGCGGTCGACTCACTGATCGGCTCGTGGACTTTGACGTCGGTCACGTGTTTCGAAAACGCCGACATCGTCCGTCTAAAATCGTCACAGATGTGGACCTCGGCTCCGGCGCGACCGAGCGACCGAGCGATGGCTAACGAGGAGAGCGCTCGCCCGTCAGTAACGAGAATCTTGTCTGTCATTTACATACCACTTAGATAGCCGTCTGCCATACAATCCTGTGCCCAAATACACATATAGTTGATACACACCCACATATATAATTTCTATGTCAAGATTCACGACGAACGCTCGGTGTAGCCTGGGTCGGCGACTGTGTGGGCTCGCCGAGCACTGCTTCGTAGACGTCGATAATCCGCCGGCTCACCCGCGTCCAGGACAACGACTCGACCTGCTGGCGGCCAGCACACCGGCCACCGGCTTCGACCGCCGCCACGAGACCGTCGACCAACGCCGCAGGGTCGGCCGCAACCATCGAGACGTCGACGCCGTCGAGCCGCTGGCGAACGTCACCCACATCGGTCGAGACAACCGGCACGTTGCAGGCGAGCGCCTCCTTGACGGTGTTGGGCGACCCCTCCAGCCGGGAGGTAAGCAAGAGTGCTTGGGAGGCGTTGAGGTAGTATGGAATCCGTTCGTGGTCGACTCGTGAAACGGTGCGGAGTTCGACCGGCTCGGCGAGCTGTTCGTTCGCCCGGTCGACGACCTGCTGGGCGAGTGGGTAGTTTTTCCGTTCGTTGTCGGGCGAGTACGGAAACAGCACGTACCGCCCGCCGGGCTCCCAGCCGATCTCTTTTTGGGCGTCGGCTCGCGGAATCTCGTCGAACTTCGCCATGTCGACGCCGGCCGGGATCACGTGAGCCCCGCCGCCGAGCTCTTTGTTCATCGCGTCGTTCCGGACGATCACCTCGTCGAACCCACGGAGGCCGTACTTCAACAGCTCGCTGTAGTAGCCGCCGAGATAGTCGCCCATCAGATCAGTTCCCCACAGCGTCTGGACGATGGGTCGCTGTGGTTGGAGCAGGGCGAACGGCGCGGCGAGCCCCGAGTTCGTATGGATGATGTCGTAGTCGGCGCTGGCGACTTCGCTGAGCACGCGCGGATACGACCGGAGGGCGTTGGCCGCGTAGTAGGGGACGTTGTGGCCCTTGGTTGGTGCCAGCCGGCGTGCGAGCGGGCCGAGATCGTCGACCCAGGCGGCGTACGTTTCTTTGTTCGGCGAGACGGCGATCGTCTCGCAGTTGATTCCCTGTGCTTCGAGCGCGCTGACCTGGTCGTTGAAGAAGCTTCGGTCGTTGGTTGTGGCTATCTGGAGGACGTTCATGCGTGGAAAATGCTCATTGACGGTGTATTCTGGTGGGAAGATCGGTCATGTGTTGGGACAGCTATTCGTGGCGTGGCTGAGCGAGACTCGTCGGACAGCAGCGGGCGAGACACGTCAGACAACATCATAGAGACTGATCTCACAGGTGTCGACAAGCGGCGGGTTCGAGTCGTCGAGATCCCGCCACATGATCACCTGTTGGTCGACCGAGGCCCACAGCTCGCCCATCGGTCGGTCGGTAAACACGAGAATGAGATCGTAGCCTCGGTCGACCGATAGCTGTTCGATCTCGTCGACCAGCAGCTCGAACACCGCGGCGTGCTCAGTGCGCAGCTCTAGAACACGGCCCTCGCGGAGCCCGCCGTTCGACCGCGGGCCGACAACAGCGAAGCCGACAGTCGACGCCTCACGAGTGACGAGCACGATATCGGAGTCGGGATACGCCAGAATGTGCCGGATATCGGCCGGGGTTCGCCGAAACGAGGCCGGCTGCTCGTCGTACAGCTCCCGGATCGCTTCGAACTCGCCGGTCGAGACGGCCTGTTTGCGGTGGACCTGATACGCCCCGTCGACTGTCTTTTCAGCGGGGCCAGCCGCCGGCTCCGAGCCGTTCTGCGGGTTCACCCAGCCGTCGACCAGCGTCGACAGTGGGTCGATGGGGCCGGTGCTACAGGCGAGATCAATCAGCTGTGTCAGTGTTCGATCCGACACTGACGGGCCGACCGACCGGCCGGCTGGCCCCGTGGGTGGCTTTGCGCTGAGGCAGTCGCGCACAGTGACCGGGCCGTTCGAGGTGCCGATATGGAGCCGGCTGCCCACTCGCTCGGCAACCGCTTCGATGGCCGGCAGATCCGGTACCACGAGGTCGGCGTACTCCCGGAGCACGCGATCCGGCGAGAGCAGCCGGAGTTTAAGCGGTAGCTCGCGGTACTGCCAGCCGCGGTCCCGGTTCGCCTCGAACGTCAGGTTCGTTTTCCGGTTGAACGTCGACACCCGATCTGCGCCCGCTTGCTCGCTGAACGCAACCGTCTCGCTGTGAAGTTCCGAGTACAGTCCCTCCCCCTGATGGGCGGGGTCGACCGCGGTGTCGCCCAACACGAACACGGTGGTCGTCCGCTCTCCGTCGACGATCTCCTTCGCAAAGACGCGCCGAAACGCGGCCAGCTCGCCGTCGACGCGGCTGTAAAACGTGTGGCTGTCGGGGTCGAACGCCGGATACTGCTCGTACTTCCAGCGAAAGTACGGCTCGCTGCCCCAGCCGTCGTACGCCTCGTTGAGCAGCGACACCACCTCGGCCGTTTCGGGCAGCCCCTGTTGGGTTCGTGTCATACTAGCTCTTGGCTATCTCGAGGTCCGGCGCATCAGCTCTCTCAGCGACTGTCTCGCTGTACAGTGCACCGATAGTCCGGAACTCATAGCCCATGGCAGTCAGTCGCTCGACGAGCGACTGAAAAAGGGTGGTCGACTCCGCGAGGTTGCGCTGTTGGATCGCCTTCATCGGCTGGCTACGATGCTCGTTGGCTGGTGTCTCGATAAAATCGTGGAGATGTGAAACGAAGACGAGCCGGTCGGGAAGATCAAGCCAATCGAGCAGCCGAAGATACGACCGCCCGCCGAGTTTGAGATAGCTTTGGGCGGTCGGCACGCGCAGATACGGCAGCACACCGACCGGCAGCTCGACCAACTCCTCGGTGCCGGCGGGCCGGTAGGGCGCTGTTGGCGCGTCGAGATTGTTGTACGCTCCCGGCCGATAGGAGGGAAAGATGCTCGAATCGAACCTAAACCCCTCGCTGTCGAGCGTCGTGAGCTGCTGGGCCGAAATTTTGCCGAGCGGGGCGCGATACCCCCGAGGACGTCGACCAAAGAACGACTCGAAGGCCCGGATACCCTCGCGGAGATCCGTCCGAAACCCCGCCGACATCTCCGGATCGTGCGCATACGAGTGAAGATGGAACTCACAGTCGAGCGCGGCATCGAGCCGCTCGACGATATCGGGCCGCTCTTCGAGCAGTCGCCCGACGACGAACACGCTCACCGGGACGTCGACCGACTGTATGAGCTCAATGTACTCGTCGAGATACTCAGCGGTCATGTAAGTGCGTCCCGGCTCGTCGACGAACCAGTCGCTTTCGAGATCGAGCGTGATACAGGCCGTTTTCGGCCGGGGCTCCGAGCTGACGTTACTCATAGATCTGGACCTCCCGATCCTCGTTGACCTGCATATCGAACAGCATCGCAAACATCACGAACAGGCTCCCAAT
This sequence comes from uncultured Haloferacaceae archaeon, assembly GCA_964581495.1. Classification (GTDB taxonomy): domain Archaea; phylum Halobacteriota; class Halobacteria; order Halobacteriales; family Haloferacaceae; genus Halohasta. The sequence continues at coordinate 26,859 of CAZOOU010000003.1, read as the reverse complement.
GAGAAACACCAGCATGCTCAGCGAGGCTCTGACGAACAGCGAACTGTCGAGCAGCAGGTAGGCGTAGATCGACCACAGCCCGGCGACGGTGCCGACCACAGTGGTTGCCGCACCGAACAGGTAGAACAGCGCAAGCGGGTGGAAATCCAACACGAGATATTTGACTTTCAGTCGCCACAGAAAGTTCCCCAACAGCATGCCCGACACCTTGCGAATGTACGTCGGATAGCTGATCGTCGAGGTTTCGTCGCCGTAGATTGCCGGCATCGCAACGTCGGCGACCTGCAGTCCTTTGGCGTTGAGTTTGACGAGCAGATCGTTACAGTAGCCGTAGTACTCGTACATGTTTTCGATGCCGACGTTCGCCAGCGCGTGGTGGCTGATCGCCGTATAGCCGTTTTGGGGGTCCATCGTCTTCCAGTAGCCGCTGGCGATCTTCGTCAAAAAGGTCAAAATTGAGTTCCCGAAGAACCGAAAGCTCGACATATCCTGGCGGTACTCCTTGTACAGCAGCCGGTTTGCTTTCGCGTAGTCCGCCGCACCCTCGACGATCGGATCGAGCAGTTTGGGCATCCGGTCGGGGTCCATCTGGCCGTCGCCGTCGACGGTGACGGTGATGTCGAGTTCGTCCTGCAGGGCGGCGAGATACCCCGTTTTGATCGCGCCGCCAGCGCCCATGTTCTCGTGGTGTTGGATCGGGAGCACTCGCCCGATCTGAGGGTGGATCTGCGCGCGCTGACCGAGCAGGCCACCGCCGCCGTCGGTCATTGCCGAGTTGACCAGCGTCGACTCAGTTTCGGTCGTGGCGGCATCCGCCCGGGCGGCCTCCCGGATCTCGTCCCACGTCTCGTCGGTCGAGCAGTCGTCGATCACGCAGATCCAGTCGACGAACGACGGCATCGACGTGATGACGTCGCCGATCAACCCCGCTTCGTTGTAGGCCGGCACGACGACGCCGACCGTGTGGTCGCGGTACATCTCAGATCCTCCGGTAGGTGAGCTCGCTGTCGGCGTATCGTTCTTCGTTGAGCACACCCATCACGTCGACGAGCAGGGGGTTGGTCGACATCTCGGCGGCTGCCGCCGTGAAGTCGATCCGGCGGAACTCGTCGTGGGGCGTCGCCAACAGCAGACAGTCGACGCCGTCGAAATCAAGCTCTTCCTGGATTGGAATCCCGAACTCCTCGCGTGCCGCCTCGCTGTCGGCGTGCGGATCGTAGCCGACGACCTCGACGCCGTAGGCCGCTAACTCCTCGATGGTGCCGTCGACCGCGGAGGTCCGAATGTCGCCGACGTTCGGTTTGTAGGCCAACCCCAACACGAGCACCCGCGCCTCGCCGAGGACGTTCCCGCAGTCGCTGAGTGCTTTCAGCGTCTCGCGGGCGACGTGTGTCGGCATTCGCTCGTTGGTTTCGCGGGCCTGCTGGACGAGCTTCGGCGAAAAGCCGTTGCGCTCGGACTCATAAATGATATAAAACGGATCGACCGGGATACAGTGGCCACCAACGAGTCCGGGGCGGTAGTCGTGGAAGTTCCATTTGGTGCTTGCCGCGTCCAACACCGCGTGGGTGTCGATTCCCAGCGTGTTGCAGGTGATCGCCAGCTCGTTGACGAGCGCGATGTTCAGATCCCGCTGGATGTTCTCGACGCATTTGGCCGCCTCGGCGACCTCGATCGAGGGCGCGCGGTGGACGCCGGCGTCGACGACCGACTCGTAGAGCGCAGCGAGATCATCGAGCACGTCGTCGGTCTGGGCGCTCACGATTTTGATGACGTCCCGAAAGCCGTTTTCCTCGTCGCCGGGGACCAGCCGTTCGGGCGAGTAGGCCAGAACGAACTCCTCGCCGGCAGTCAGCCCCGACGTGCGTTCGATTGCTGGCCCGAGGATCTCCTCGGTCGCGCCGGGGTAGACCGTCGATTCGAGCACGACGGTCGTGCCGGGGGTGATGTTGCGACCGATTGTCTCGCCGGCTGTTTCGACGAACGTCAGATTCGGGTTTTTCAGATCGTCGACCGGCGTCGGCACCGTGACGATCACGTACTCGGCCCGTTCGATAGCTGTCTCGTCGGTTGTAAACTCGATACTGGAATCGTCGACGCGCTCGTCGCCGACATCGCCCGTGGGGTCTACCCCAGCAGTCAGCTGGCTGATTTTGTCGGCGTCGATATCATAGCCGACCACGTCGTGTCCCACGCGGTCGAACTCGGCGGCGATCGGCAAGCCGACGTAGCCGAGTCCGATAACACAGATGTCACGGGGCGAGTGATCCAGGGCCGCCTGCTGGCTAGGTAGTGAGTTGTCCATTAGTGTACGCTCCCCTCGGGTTGCGGACTGCCCGAGTAATGTATCACAGATTACATACTCTCTGTACGCCTCCATATAAATTTCGGTCTATTAGGTGATTATCATTTCTCCATTGTACTTTTATATATTATCTATTAAATTGTAAATTAAATCTGTTTACCTGCATTTATTGACAATTTATATACATATTGTATACTACTGTATATGGTAACTAAATTACAACTAACTGGCAACGGAGAGACACGCCACTGCTGCGGTCGACCCTGCGTGTCAGTCGGAATCGTCGCCCGACTCCTCGACATCAACCCACAGATGAAGCGACTGGTCGGCCGTCTCCGTCGACGGGGCGGCTGGCGGGTCATCGGTGTACAGCAGGTAGCTCACACGCAGCTCCGTGCCGGTCATCGTCGCCACGAGGTCGTGTTCGGTCTGCCAGCTCTCGCCGTCTTCGAGGGTCGGTTCGAACGTCTCGACGCGCTCGCGGTCGACGACACGCAGTCTGTTGTCGTCAAGCTGTTCTACTGCCTGGATCTCGACGACGACGGTGTACTCGGTGGCGCGCTGCTCGTAGTTTTCGACGCCGACGACGATCGGTTCAGGCTCGCCGGCTACGAGGTCGGTTGGGTATCTGTCGGCAACCAGCTCCTCGTCTGGACCCTCAGTGAGGATGTAGAACTCCGAGTACTGTTCGCCGTCCGGCGGCGAGGCGACCGCGAGCGCGACGCTGCCGAACGCCAACAGCACGCTCACTGCGAGGACGATCGTCAACACCGCGTCGAGCCTCGAGTCCGCACTGAACAGCCGCGTTCGTCCGCTGGCAAGCCACGACTGGTACGGCACGACAAACCGCTGGGCTTCGGGAAGCTGCCCACGACGATGCCATCCGACAGCGACCGCACAGAGCGTCACCCCAGCGAGCCCGGCGACAGTCGAGACCAGGCCGGGTCCCCACGGGGTAATACTCAGCGCGATCCCGATCAACGGCACAACTGCCAGGCTCGTCGCGAACGCCAGGGCCGCCCGGTCGACGCCATCGATCCCGCTTTTTTTCTGCAGCCGGCCTGGCAGTATCCCAGTCGACGCAGCGTCGGGCTCATCGGTGGCGGCCGCCGTTGGCGCGCCCGGAAACAGCGCAGAGATCAGTGCGTATCCAGGAACGAAAAACACGAACAGAACGCCGACCCCAAACTGGAGGATGCCGCCGTCGAACGGTGGAGCCAAAACAACGATGACTGCCACGAGCGTCACGATGGTCACGGCGATCAGATCCACCTGTGATTCTCGTGGCCTCGCCCGCAGGAGTCGGTCGAACAGGGAACTCTCAGCCATGGAGGAATGAATTACACCGGCACACAAAAGCTGAATTCTTTCCTCCGAACCAACAGTTTCTGAGCAAAAGACTGTCGCGGTCGCCTCCCGGTTTCAGCTGATCTGTTCGTCGACCAGTCGCCAGAGCAGACAGCGTCCTGGACAGATCCTGGGGCTGATTAGTTGTAGACGGAGTCACTCAATATTTTCCGCAGGTATTACAAATATATAGGCGTAAATGTAAACTCGATAGGTACAGTATTCGCAAACTGATGTTCCACCTGACAGCAACCACGTCCGCTGACCTCACTCCGGTTTCCTGTTCGAGAACGTTGTGTCAGTTGTTTCGCCCCAGTTTGTCCTTCAGCACGTGAGTCACGCCGCGAACGAAGGGGCGGGGGTCGTCGGTCCGAAGGTTGTCGAACCGCGGCATCTCGTAACAGGATTTGACGATCGCCTGGGCCTCCGCCGCAAAGGAGGGTTTCTCGACCAGCGGCGACTCCTCGCGGAGAATACTGAGCAGATATCCCAGCTCGCCGTAGAGGAGGTGGCTTCCCACCCCCAGTTCGTAGGCGTGTTCGATCTCATCGGCCCGCCCCAGCGCGGTAAGCCAGTAGTAGTACGGGAAGTCCGCGCCGGCTTGGACCGCGCAGGGAAGCGACTGCCACATCCGGGGGTTGATTTCGGTGAGCACGAACTCGCCTGTTTCGGCGTCTTTCATATACTCGATACAGGCCAGCCCGTGATACTCGAGATGATCGAGCAGCGTCCGGCCGGCGACTTCGAGTTCGGGAATCGACACCGTCTCGCGGAACACCCCGCCGCCGCCCGTGTACGAATCGCCCCGGATCTGGCGGTGTTGGAACGTCGCCAGCGGCTCGCCGTGGTCGTACAGCGCGCCGAACAGGTACTCGTCGCTACTCCGCACGAACTCCTGGACGATGGGGACGTGGTTCATCTCCTGGATGATGCTGTCGACATCGGGCGCGTCGCCCGGTCGGAGATGGATCAACCCTTTGACCGCCTCGATATCGCCCGGCTCCAACGAGTCGACCGAAGTGGGGGTCAGCAGGTTGTGTCGTGCTTTGACGATCTGTTCGCCCGACCAGTCGTCGGCGTTGGTCAGCAGCTGCGTCTCCGGAACCGCGACGCCCGCCTTTTCGGCGGCCGACGCGAGCTGGAGGCGGTCGGTGACCGCCGAGTACAGCTCCAGTGAGGGCGTCACGAGCGACACGTGTTCGGCAAACTGGTCGTAGTATCTGGCAAACAGGTACGGATCGTACGATTGGATGGGGATGATCGTTTGGACGTCGGGGCGGGCGACGATATCGAGCAGCCCATCCCTGTAGCCGAGGATGTCTTTTTCTGGCGATGGGATGAGAATTTCTTCGTCGCAGAACCGCGAGGCACCGGCGGTCACACCGTTGTATCCGGCTGCCAGGATCGTATGCACCCCTTTTTCGGCGAGCGATCGCACACACGAATAGCTCTTCGAATCGATCCCCGTTGGAATACAGACCGACTGTTTGTCGACCGACGACTCAGCCATATACTGAATAGAGACGAACTGTCAGCATGAAACGGTTCTGGCCGCGTGTACCCTTCCAGTGCTTCCCCTCTTTTATATCATATATAAGGGGCCCTGTCTCAGCAGCCCCTCGGGAGCACGGAGGACACTGGTGAAAACTGCTCACTGACGCCCCGGCTCCGGCTTGATCGGCTCTGCGGTGGCTGGAATCGCTTCCGCCGCGCTCGGATGGTACAGCGAAAGAATGACCGGGATTCGGTCGACGCCCAGCAGTTGGGCGACAGCCAGCCGGTGTCGACCGTTTTTGAGATGGATAAGACCGCCATGACGATCCATCCCGACGATAAGTTCGTCCGCAACCGGCGTCGGTCCGATACAGCTTTTGGCCCCGCCACTGTCTTCGTCAAGTTCGTCCTGGAGCTGGTAGCCATTCGCCTTGATCGACTCGATGAGCCGCTCGATTTTCTGACAGCGCTTTGCGGCTCGTTCGGGATCGTCCACGTACTTCGGGTGGTCGTAGATCTGGGTCTCGGTCCAGTCGACGCCGTCGTGAAGGAACGCCTGAATCGACTGATACAGGTAGTGTTTTTCGAACGACAGCGTCGCCAGATCCCAGGGGCCGTCGACCGAGCCGTAGACGGCGTCCGGCCCGGTGACGGGGACGGCGTCCGGCGGAAACAGTTTCGACTGGGAGATCTCGGTTGGGTCGACCGCGACGAGATACACCGGATCGGTGTCGCTGGTCCGCCATCGCATATAGTAAAACAGCGGCTCCATGGCCTGCTCTACTGGGACGTACTGCGTGGTTTTTCTGAACAACAGGCCGGTGCCCTCGGTTCGGTAGCGGGTGAGTGTCGAGAGAGGAGTGTGCATGATACGCTGATAAACTGGCTTGAAGCTGAACGATCAAGACTGGAGACGAGCGGTCGAAACACTCGGTTCTAGTCTCAATCGGTCCGGTATCGAGTTGTCGTGTTTGGCTCAGTGGGTAAAAGTGGTTCTTACCAGTTACTCACCTGAGGCTGCTCGCCGTCCCGAGGTGACGCGCTTGCGGAGTGGATTTGCCGGCGTGTGGCCACAACGGCTATTTGCGACGGCGAGCATCGTCCGGTAGCTGGCATATGCCTCGACTACTCGGTTCACCATCGTTGGACGCTGCCGGGTCGGGTCCGGTTGCCGAACTCCGCAGTTGGTACTGGACGGCCCGCGTGATCTCGAACCGTGCAGCGACAGTCGCCCGCCGACAACTCCGCGAGGGATCGACTGGCTCGGTTGCCGAACCGACGTTCGACCGAATTCTGGACCAGTATCGCGCCGACACCGCCTTCGTCCATATCGGTCTCAGCGACATCAACGCCGCCTTCGAAGGCGATCCGTTCGAGTTCATCGTCGACAAACTCAGCGCCCGGTTCGAGAGCGTGCTCACACCCGGATTCACCCCCTCGTTCCGGAAAGACGACGGCCGCGTCTACCACAAACAGTATTCGAAACCAGGGTTCGGCATGTTTCCCCGGCTGTTTCAGTCGGTCGCCGACTACCGAACCGACGACGCGACCAACTCGATTTTGGTCGCTGGCCCCTACCGGTTCGACGACTGCGATCACCACACCACGTGGGCCGAGGCGGGCTGTTTCGGCGCTCTCGACCGTGACAACGTCCAGTATCTCTCGATCGGCACTGACTGGCTCACTGCCTCGCAGCTCCACTACATCGAGTGGACACACGAGCTTCCCTACGTCGACCGCGTCGAGTACGACGGCGTCATCTACTACGACGAGACGAGCCACGAGCCGGTGAGCCAACTGACCCACGAGTATCAACGACCGGTTTCGTGGAACCGTGCGAAAATCAGCGATGATCTGGCCCACGAGGGTGTGCTCGACCGGTACAACTGCAACGGGCTTCGAATCTTTGCGTTCAACGCCCGCGAGCTCCGCGAGGCGGTGGCCCCGAAACTCGACGACGACCCCTACTATCTGGTAACCTGACAGTCGAGGAGGGGCGAACAGCGGTCGACAGGGAGTCGACCGGCAGTGGATGCTGATCGACTGTGTATAGCTGATGATCGAATATCAGTTGGCAGATAATCAATGCATACGGATAGACTCCCTGTGTAAATCAGAGTAATACAGCCGGACACTCACCATCAGCTATTTGGTAGTTTGTAGTTTATACCGAGAAAAATTTTTATGGTACAGACGACCGAGAGTCAGTACGTGACAGTTTACAATTGTTTGTATCGAACGTCGAAAAGACGCGCAAAGGTCGATCAAAGCCGACGTAATAGTATTTCATTTGACCGAGAGTATGTGTTTACTGAGACTTTATTGAGTAGCGGTAACTCACTGCGACAGATGGCTGTACAAAAAATCTAAGAGTACATATGAAAACGTTAGTAATCGGCCTGGATGGAGCCTGTCGCTCAGTAGTCGACCCGTTGATAGATGACGGCGCAATCCCGAACATCGCCGCGCTTCGCGACGGGGGCGTCGAGGGGGCGCTTGAGTCACAGCTGCCACCCTGGACGCCGAGCGCGTGGCCGTCGCTGTACACCGGTACAAACCCCGCAAAACACGGCGTCTACGACTTTCTGCGGTTCGATGGCTACGACTGGGAGGTTGTCAACCGCTCGCACGTCGCCGCCCATGCGGTGTGGGAGCTGTTGTCGATGGAAGGCTACAGCAGCGTCGTGGTTAACGTGCCGGTCACCCATCCGCCACGCGCGATCGACGGCGTGGTTGTCCCCGGCTACACCGCACCCGAAACACCGGAGTGCCATCCATCCGGCGTCTGGGACGAACTGAACGACGAACTCGGCGAGTACACGCTGTACACCGACCCGCTCGGCGGCGGCTCGTCGCCGGCCGAGCGAAAACGTGGCTACCGTCGACTCTCAGAGATGCGCGGCGAGGCGTTTCGGTACCTCGTCGGGAAACACGACCCGGCGTTCGGCTTCGTCCAGTTCCAGCAGTGCGATACCGTTTTCCACGAGTTTCCCGAGGAGTCCGAGACAGTCCGGCGTGTGTACGAGACCATCGACTCCGAGATCGGTGCCATCCTCGAAGCCTGCGACCCCGACGTGACGCTGGTCGTCAGCGATCACGGAATCGGGCCGATGGAGGGCCACGAGTTCCGGGTCAACGACTACCTCCGCGAGGAGGGGCTGGTAACGACGACCGCCGAAGGCGGCGGGATGCCCTCGTGGCGCGCGGTCTCCCGAAAGCAGCACCAGAACGGCGACCAGAGCCAGGCGGCAGACTCACCCGCCGAACGAGCCCTCGAACTGGCCGCACGGGCCGGCATCACGAGCCAGCGACTCGGCAGCGTCGTCCAGCGACTCGGCCTCGAAGACACCGTGCGGACGGTCGTCCCGGACGACATCATCAGAGCCGGCACCGAGCAGGTCGACTTTTCGGCGTCGACGGCGTACATGCGCTCGCGAACCGAGATGGGCGTTCGGCTCAACGTTGCGGGCCGCGAACCTGATGGTGTCGTTTCGGACGCCGAGTACGACGCAGTCAGAGACGCCGTTGTCGACACACTCAGGGCGGCCACAACACCGGAGGGCGAGCCGGTCTTCGAGCGTGTCGCGCCCCGCGAAGCGGTGTTCGATGGGCCACATCTCGACGATGCTCCCGATATTGTGACTGTCCCGAACAGGTTCGATCATTTCCTGGTGGCGAACCTCAAAGGCGCACAGTTCGGCGAGCCAACCGAGCCCTGGGAGCACAAACGCGAGGGAATCGTGATGCTGGCCGGGGATGGTGTCGAGCCAACCGCGTCGCTCCAGGGCGCTCACCTGTTCGACATAACCCCGACGATTCTGTCGACGTTCGGGCTGCCGGTCGGCGCGCGGATGGACGGCACACCGCTTTCAGCCGTCGAGTCGACGGGCACTCGGTCATACCCGCAGTTCGACGACGACGCGATCAGTACAGGCGACGACGGAGACATCGAACGGCGGCTCTCCAACCTCGGTTATCTCGACTGAACAGTGGACGTACTGCCGGATTCGTTTGGCGTTATTTCAGAATGGCGCCCATATAGATCAATTATTGTAGTATTCTTTGAATCAGCCACTGGCTTTATGCGACGATACGGCGTTAGTCGACGCACATGCGTGTAAAAGAAATGTCACTTTCTGAGTGGGATGCTGCACTCCCCAAGACGGGATTTGACATCTTTCATACGACTGATGCACTCGAAGTCTTAGAGTCACACTGGGCTGGAGAGCTTCGCCTGTTTGGTGGATTCAAAGGCGACGAACCGATTGGCCTCCTTCCTGTATTTATCAGGCACCATCGGTTTGGACGGATCATCTCTTCGCCGCCGGTCGGCTTCGGCGTCGGCCGACTCGGTCCGATTGTGATGCCGACGAGTCCGAAACAGCGCAAGCGCGAATCGGTGAACAAACGCTTCATCGAAAACGTGGTCGAAGCACTCGACGCCACCGACCAGTTTACGCTGTTTCGCGTGGTCGGCAGCACGACGTACACTGATCCGCGCCCGTTCAAATGGAACGGGTTCGATGCAACGCCCCGCTTTACCTACCAGATTGATGTCGACTCGACACCGGCGGATGAAGTGCTCAAATCGTTTAGTCGGGATCTCCGGAACGATATTCGAAGCCGGGACGAAGTAGGAGTGTCAATACGGCGGGGCGAAGACGGGGATGCCGAAAAAATCTACGAGGCGATGGTAGACCGGTATCAGAGACAGGGACGGAGCCAACCCCTCTCGTGGGAGTTCGTCGACGATCTGCTCGCAGCGGTCGGTGACCGCGCTCGCATCTACGTCGCTGAATCCGACAGCGGACAGTTCCTTAGCGGCATGATCATGTTGTACGCCGATGGGACAGCATACAACTGGAAAGGCGGCACGAAACCTGCAGAGATCGATACAAGCGTGAGCGTGAACAACCTGCTTCACTGGAAGATTATAGAGGATATTATCACCGACCCCGAACTCGATTCAACCACGACGTACGACTTATATACTGCAAATAACGAACGGTTGAGTCGATACAAAAGCTCATTCAACGGCTCGCTTGTCACCTACTATACTATTGAATCAAACGGGGTTCCAATGGCACTCGCTAAAAAGGCGTATCGAAACGCGTTGTCGAAAACGATACCGCAGGGAAAACAACTTCTCATTGGAAATATTCTGAAAAACAAGTAATTACTGATCACGTTCGTTGTGAGATCCAGTCGCTGGTGGCTGGTTTGCACTGCCACGCTACTGTCGGTCGACAATATGTGTCCGAGTCGGAAATAAACACGCAGCGACTCTTAGCCGACATATCAGCCTACAAGTCAGTCGACGGAGTAGTCAGAAACGAGTCGACCGTCAAGAAGTTATTTAGAACCAATCAGAAAAATATATTTTACGCCAATACATAATTATTATGATAATATTTTTGTCCGGTTTATTCTTTATATGCGGTAGTTGGGGTCGAGATAATTATTAAGCACTCAGATGGATACATGGACTCGTCGGATCGGTAACTGTGTCGACGCTTCTGAGTAGAGTCTTGAGCTATTTGCTTGTGAACTGCACGCTGTATGGTGAAATCAGCACAATACGGTTAGTGGCTGTTTAGGTAAGTCGACTCACGGTCTACGCACTCTCTGTAGAATCCAGTCAGTGTCGGCTCGGACTGTAGGGTGCACACAGATTGTCCGGCTATCAAACTCGATGGTGGCAGACATACCAATAAAATTATCAGTATATGAATTTGGTAGTATTGCCGTTGAGTGTGTCATCCCACTCCAATCACATCCTGATCACGGTTCTTCATAAGCTGGCTCCACGGTCACAGTGCCCACGGCAGTGAGACAAAACCACAGGTACGGAACACAGGTACGGATACGTAAGTGTATGTGAGTGGTAACCGCTGGGTCGACCGCGGGTGGATTTATATATAGCCCACCCAACCCACCGGCATGAGCGACGACGGGGCCTTCACCTACAACGGCGGGAAGGTCGACCCAGGGGAGACCCAAAACATCCGGTACGGGATCAGCGAGACGTATCTGGGCGATCCGGTTCGCATCCCCGTGACGATTATCAACGGCAGCCAACCCGGCCCGACGGCCTTTCTGTCGGCGGCGGCCCACGGCGACGAACTCAACGGGATCGAGGTCGTCCGCGAGGTGGCCCACGACTGGGATCTCAGCGAGCTGGCGGGCACGCTGGTCTGTATGCCCGTGTTGAATGTGCCTGGATTCCTAGCCCAACAACGCTACCTGCCGATCTACGACCGGGATCTCAACCGGTCGTTTCCCGGACGCGAGGGGTCGACCAGCGCCAAACGAATGGCCCACCGGATCTACACCAACTTCATCGAACCCTGCGATTTCGGAATCGATCTCCACACCTCCACGCGGGGGCGAACCAACATGCTCCACGTCCGGGCGGATATGGCCGACACGGAGGTCCACCGCCTTGCGCTTGCGTTCGGGACGAACGTCATCATCGACAGCGATGGCCCTGAGGGCACCCTCCGCGGCGAGGCCTCCCGCGATGGAGTTCCGACGATCACCATTGAGATGGGCGAGGCCCACCGCTTCCAGCGCGAGTTGATCGACGAGGCCCTTCGCGGCGTCGAGAGCGTGTTTGCCGAATACGAGATGCTCGACGAAACAACGGTACGGTGGCCCGGCTGGCGGACTATCATCACCGGCGACCACGAAAAAACCTGGATTCGCGCCGACGTGGGTGGCATCGTCGACATGCACCACGAGGGTGGCGCGCTGGTCCACGAAGGCGACGTGATCTGTACGATCACCAACCCGTTCAAGGACGACAACATCACCGTCACTGCGCCGTTCACCGGTCTTTTGGTCGGGATTCTTGAAAATCCGGTTGTCTATCCTGGCAACCCCTTGTGTCATTTGGTCGAACTCGGCGGCCAGACTCGCCAAGTTGTCGAACTCGAACAGGGGTTGTCGACGGCCGAAAGCGAGTAGGGCCACGAGATAACCGTTCGGAAGGTAACAAAACCGAACACCTGTCTGATTGTCGCCGGATATTCCGTCCAGTGTGGGTCGACTCGCGGCTCGGTGACGTAACTTCTATACCACCCCGGTACGGAGGCACACACACATGAGTCAGTCGTACAATCGGGGCCTCATCGAGGACTTCGGCCGCTGGCGGGAGTTCTCGGCCGGCATGTGGGCCTGGATCTTCCATAAGTTCACCGGCTGGGTGCTTGTGGGCTATCTGTTTACCCACATCGCCGTGCTCAGCACCGCGATCCCGGCAGCAAGCCAGGATCCCGCGACGCTGGCCGCCGGCGAGGACATCTACACGACCACAATCGTCACGCTCGAAAGCCTCCTTTTGGTGCGAATCCTTGAGGTTGGCCTGCTGGCGGTTGCGGTGTTCCACATCCTCAACGGGCTTCGACTCCTACTGGTCGACCTTGGTATCGGGCTGGAATCACAGGACAAGAGCTTCTACGCATCGCTGATCCTCACGGGTGCGATCACCGTCGCCTCTGTCCCAACGTTCATCGCGGGGGCCTTTTAAATGGCTGAACACTACTCGTCGTTCCAGAAAGGCGGTCGACTCTGGCTGTGGCAGCGCATTACGGCGGCCTTCTTAGTCGTCGTCTTGGCGTTCCATTTCTTCCTGTTGCACTTCGTCTACCACGCCGACGAGGTGACGTTCGCGCTGAGCCAGTCGCGCATGGAGATGTGGACCTACTACTCGCTGATGATTCTGTTCCTCTTTACAGCGACATTCCACGGCGTCAACGGCGTCTACAACGCCCTGATTAATCAGGGCCTGACCGGCACGAAACGCCAGGTCGTCAAATGGACGCTCGTCGCCGCCAGCGTCATCCTCCTGGTCCAGGGCGTCCGTACCGCAAACGCCTGGGCCGGCCTGCCGACGTTCTTCTAACCATGAGCACACACCCACCACAACAAGAACACGACGAATCGCCCGCCGACCAGTCCCCACAAGAGGTCGACGAGACACCACCGAACCAGCAAAAACGTGAGGCCGACAAAAGCGCTCGCCGCAGTCGAGACGCCCAGCGACAGGCCGACGCCGACGAGGCAGCCAAAGACGACGAGCCGACACGCCACATCAAGGTGTTCCGGTATGACCCCGAAATCGAGGGCAAACAGGAACCCCGGTTCGACGACTTCCACGTTCCATTCACGAAGGGGATGACCGTCTTAGACGCGCTCATCTACGCGCGGGACCAGTACGATCCCTCGCTCACCTTCCGACACTCCTGTCGACAGGCGATCTGTGGCTCGGATGCCTTCTTTGTCAACGGCGACCAGCGACTGGGCTGCAAGACCCAGCTGTCGGAGCTCAACGAGCCAGTCCGAATCGAACCACTCCCACACCAGGATGTGGTGAAGGACCTGGTCGTCGACATGGACCATTTCTACGACGAGATGGAGGCCGTCGACCCCTACTTCGATCCCGACGAGACGCCGGACGGCGAGCTCGAAGAGCAGCGACAGAGTCGAGAAAACCGCGAGAAGGTCAAGATGTCGACCCGCTGTATCTGGTGTGGGGCCTGTTTCTCATCGTGTAACATCGCCGCCGGCGACAACCAGTATCTCGGTCCAGCAGCCCTGAACAAGGCCTACCGGTTTGCGATGGACGAACGCGAGGGCAGCGAGCGAAAACAGGAGCGTCTCGAGACCATCGAGCAGGAACACGGCGTCTGGCGGTGTCAGACCCAGTTCTCCTGTACCAACGTCTGTCCAAAGGATATCCCACTCACCGAGCATATCCAGGAACTGAAACGCGAAGCAGTCAAAAACAACCTCAAGTTCTGGTAACGCTCAAGAGCATCCAGACCCAACAGAAACCAACAACAAATTATGTACGAACACGACGTCATCGTGGTCGGCGCGGGCGGAGCCGGGCTTCGAGCAGCGATCGCCGCACAGGAGGCCGGCGCGGACGTAGCTATGGTCACCAAGCTTCATCCGGTCCGAAGCCACACGGGCGCGGCCGAAGGTGGCATCAACGCCGCCCTCCGGGAGGCCGACTCCTGGGAAGACCACGCCTACGATACGATGAAAGGCTCCGATTATCTGGGTGACGCCCCAGCAATCGAAACACTCTGCCAGGACAGCCCGTACGAGGTAATCCAACTCGAACACTGGGGGATGGCCTTTTCGCGCGAAGAGGACGGCAGAGTCTCACAGCGACCGTTCGGCGGACTTTCGTTCCCTCGCACCACCTACGCCGGCGCAGAAACCGGCCACCACCTGCTGCACACCCTGTACGAGCAGGTCGTCAAACGAGGCATTGAGGTGTACGACGAGTGGCACGTGCTCAACCTCGCGGTCAGCGACGAGGAGCGACCGGAGGACCGAACCTGTCACGGCGCAGTTGCCTACGACGTTGCAACCGGCGAGATTGCCGGCTTCAAAGCCCGTGATGGCGTGATTCTCGCGACGGGTGGGCCAGGCCAGGCGTTCGATCACACGACCAACGCCGTCTCGTGTACCGGCGACGGCCAGGCGATGGCCTACCGCGCTGGTGTGCCGCTCGAGGACATGGAGTTCATCCAGTTCCACCCAACGTCGCTGCCGTCGACTGGCGTCCTCATCTCCGAGGGTGTCCGCGGCGAGGGAGGCATTCTGTACAACGAGAATGGCGAGCGGTTCATGTTCGAACACGGTTACGCCAACAACGACGGCGAGCTTGCCTCGCGCGACGTGGTTTCGCGGGCCGAGCTGACGGAGGTCAACGAAGGCCGCGGGATCGAAGACGAGTACGTCCACCTCGACATGCGGCATCTCGGCGAAGAGCGCATCATCGACCGGCTCGAAAACATCGTCCACCTCGCCGAGGACTTCGAGGGCGTCGACGCCACCAAAGAGCCGATGCCGGTCAAACCCGGCCAGCACTACGCCATGGGTGGGATCGAAACCGACGAGAACGGCGAGACCTGCATCCAGGGCCTCTATGCAGCCGGCGAGTGTGCCTGTGCGTCGGTCCACGGCGCGAACCGCCTCGGTGGCAACGCGCTGCCCGAACTCATCGTCCTCGGCAAGCGTGCAGGCTACCACGCCGCCGGCAAGGAGATGGAGCCCGCCAAAATCGAGACCGGCCAGCGCGGCGAGTACGAAACCGCGACGATCGACTCGCCGGTCGAACTCGGCGAAGGCGGCTCGCCGGGCGATGCCGTTGCTGACGGCGGGGCTGTGGCAGCGGGTGGTGCAGCCGACCCAGACACCCTTCTGGAAGAGACCGTCGAGGCCGAACGCCAGCGCGTCGACGAACTCCTCACCAAAGACGAGGGTATCCACCACTCGGAGGTTCGCTCGAAGGTCCAAAAATCGATGACCCAGAACGTCAACGTCTTCCGCGAGGAAGAGGGGCTCAAACAGGCACTCCGCGATCTGCGTGAAGCCCGCGACGAGTACCAGAACGTCACCGTGATGGACCCCTCGCAGACGTTCAACACGGATCTGCTCCAGACAATCGAGACCCAAAACATCCTGGATCTCGCCGAGGCGATCACGGTCGGCGCGCTCGCTCGCAAGGAGTTCCGCGGTGCCCACTGGCGTGCCGAGGCCCAAGAACGCAAGGACGACGAGTGGCTCAAACACACACTGTTGTCGTGGAACGACGGCAATCCCGAACTCTGGTTCCGCCCGGTCATTCTCGAAGGCGAGAACAAGACCTACGAGCCGAAAATCCGTAGCTACTGAGCCGTCGACGGTTCGACGCTTCGAGCCGTTCGTCACCATTTATCATACATTCGTCAGCAGTCGAAACTAACTTCGACAACGGGCCATCTGGTCGACGGCAACCGGCTACGAACGACGCTCGATTTCGCTCAAACGGACGAAAAAGCCAGTGAGGAGCCGTCTACCCGACTACGTCATCTGTCGTAGGGTACTTTTATTATTGTCGAACCCTTCCCTACTGATATGCTCACACAGTCGGCGCAGACACACACAATTCCCACCTCGCTGCAGTCACCCCGGGCAAAACTCGTCTATCTGTTTTTGTCGACGAACGGTACGTCTACGATCAACGAACTTCAGGACGGACTCAATATGAAGAAGATTTCACTCTACAGCATTCTCAAAACCCTCCAAAAACAAGAAATCATCTCGAAAGACGGCGACAGCTACACGCTGGCGTGAGTCAATCGGTGGGCTGTGTTTTCGACCTGTAGCTGCTGCTGTCTGTGTGTCGACTACGTTTTTGCTTTTGAGTACGAGACGGTATTTCTTGACTGAGCAGTTGCGTATCTCTGCTATGCAGACGAATTCTAGCTGTCGACCGACTGTACGCTCTGGGCGGTGGTCGTCGTAAAAATGGGTTCGCCCGGATTCGAACCGGGGTCACGGGCACCCAAGGCCCGAAGTATGGCCAAGCTAACCCACGAACCCTCACTTCCCTCTACCGGGCAGGTACAATAAAGGGTTTCGCTCCACGGCCACAGCGGCATGTGTTCGCACAGCAGTCGACCGACTACGTTTCGATGGTAAAGTAGAACGTCGTTCCCTCGCCCTCGGTCGACTCGACCCAGATCTCGCCGTTGTGACGGTTCACGATTCGCTGGCAAACCGCAAGTCCGATTCCTGTCCCGGCGCTGTCGCCGCCTTTGTCGAACAGCCCGAAGATGGTGTCCTGTTCATTTTCGGGAATCCCCGGCCCGTCGTCGCTGACGGCAAACTGGTAGCCCGACGCTGTTTTTTCGGCTTTGATCTCGATGCTCGTCTCCTCGCCGCCGTGCTCGATGGCATTTTTAAGGAGATTCTGGAACAGCTGGCCCAGTTGGTCATAGTCGGCTTGGAGTGTCGGCAGCTCTTCGACCGCGATTTCGGCGTTGGTTTCGATGATCTTGAGCTGGAGGTCTTCCAGAATCCCGTCGACGACGGTTTCGACATCGGTTTCGGAGAACTCCTCGCCTCTGCTTTCGACACGGGAGTACTGCAAGAGGCCGTCGATCATCCCGCGCATGCGTTCGGCTCCGTCGACGGCAAAATCCATATACTGGCGAGTTTCGTCGTCCAACTGGTCGTCGAGTTCCGTTTCAAGCAGGTCGATGTAGCTCGACACCATCCGGAGTGGCTCCTGCAAATCGTGCGAAAGAATGTAGGCGAACTCTTGGAGGCGTTCGTTGGATCGCTCCAGTTGGGCTTCGTGCTCCTTGCGGTCGGTGATATCCTTCGAGATCACGGCCAGGCCGTCCTCGTCGGGATACACCTGCAGTTGGGTCCAGTAGTCGGCCGGTTCGTAGTAGTACTCACAGGCGGTCGGCTCTTGGCTCTCCATTGCCTCGTGGAACTTTTCTTCGACAACCGTCCCTTCGAAATCGGGGAAACACTCCCAGATCGATTTGCCGATGACATCCTCGGCGGGGGCGTCCAGCCGGCTTGTCGCCTCGTCGTTCCAGTAGGTAAGGTTGAACTCGTTGTCGACCGCGTAGTAGGCATCCGAGATGCGCTCGGTGAGCCGCCGATACTTGCGCTCGCGGTCGGCACGTTCGAGTTCGTAGCTCGCCCACTCGGTCAGCAGTTCGACGAACGTTTTCTGGATCTCGGTAAACTCGTTTTCGACCGGATCACGGTCGGCAAAACAGATCGTCCCGACGGCCTCGCCGTCGACGGTGATCTTCGAGCCGGCATAGCAGGCCAGCCCGAACCGCTCGTAGGCCGGATCACCCGCCCACCCCTCCTCGGACGCATCCAGCACCGTCAGGGGGCTCTCGGTGTCCGGACTGATCGTGTGTCGACAGTAGCTCTCGGAAAACGGTGCCTCCGCGCCGTCTTGGAGCTGTTCGTTCGGCCCCACGCCGACGACGACGCGTTGGGTGCCATCCTCGAACCGGGTGAAAAAGCCCTGCTCGACGCCCATATACTCCCGGCCGAACTCCAAGAGGTCGGCGATCTTCTCTTCGAACGACACCGATTTCGAGGCCGTCTGGTGGAGCTGGCGGAACGCCTGTTCCTGTTTCGTGAGTGTTTCGAGTCGCTCGCGCCGCTCGGAGACGTCCCGACCGATCCCAATAACACCTCGCAGGGTGCCGTCGACGTCAGTAAACCGCGTCCCGTTGAACTCGTGGGGGATCGCCTCCCCATCGCTGGTGAGCAGGTCGGCTTCGACAACCGACGAGCCGGTCTCTATGGCCTGCTCGACCGCGTTGCTCACACGCTCGTGGTCGGTTTCCGGGAAAAACCTCAGGGCATGACTGCCGTCGAGTTCCGAAGCAGCGTAGCCGACGGTTTCGGCGAACGCTCGGTTCCACCGTTTCAGGCTGCCGCTGGTGTCCAGCATATAAAAGGGGTCGTTGAGCGTCTCCAGGCTCTGTTCGATAAACGCCTGTTCGGCTTCGAGCTGCTGTTGGTGGGATTTTTCATCCGTGATCTCCGTCGAAATAACGGCGAGCCCCTCGGCGTCCGGATACACGTCGACGTCGACCCAGTAGTCGGCGGGCTCGTAGTAGAACTCACACGATTGGGGCGTCTGGGTCTCCATCGCCTCTCTGAGCGTCGATTCGAACACCGTGCCGTCGAGTTCGGGGAACGTCTCCCAGAGGTTCTCGCCGTTGATCTCCTCGGCCGTGATGCCGAGCCGGTCGGCGATGGTGTCGTTCCAGTAAGTAACGGTCCAGTCGGTATCGAGCGCGTAGTAGGCATCCGAGATGCGGTCGGTGAGCTGTTTGTACTGCTGTTGCTGTTCGGTCCGATCAAGCGTGCTTTCGATGTTCGCCGCCAGGATCTTGGCCATACTGAGATCGGTCTCGTCGAACGCGTCGACCGCCGTCGAGGCGATGATGAGCACCCCGTACGTCCCGAACGGGACGAACAGCTCACTGCGAAGCTCGGTGTCGGGGTTGTAGGCCGCCTCGGCCTCGGTAAGATCACACTCGATGCGTGGCTCGCCCGCCTGGTACGCCTCCCAGGCAAGCCCTGAATCGAGCACCGGCGGCGAGCCGATCAGCTCGGTGGTCGTCTCCGAGACCGCAACCGGCACCAGCCCGCCGTCGGTTTCGTCGTAGAAGTTCACGGCGGTGGCCGAAAACCCGAGGACGTCTTCGGCCGTCTGGCAGGCGATCTCCGCGACCTCCTGGGACGTCGTCGCCTGCATCAGCTCTTGGGTGGCTGTATGCAGCTCGGCGAGGTTCTGTTCGCGCTGTTTTCGGTCGGTAATGTCCTCTTGGAAGCCGACCCAGTTGGTGACGGCCCCCGACTCGTCGCGGAGCGGGGCGATCGAGACGTTGTTCCAGAACATCGTGCCGTCCTTCCGGTAGTTCCTGATCTCGACCCGCGCCGACTCCTCGTTGTCGATGGCAGCCCGGAACTGCTCGGTGGCCGCCTCGGACGTCTCGGGGCCCTGGAGCTCCCGGTGGTTCCAGCCGTCGACTGTCGACAGTGAGTAGCCGATGAGGTCGGTGAACGCCTCGTTAGCGTAGACGAGTGGGTTGTCCGGCTGTGTGGGGTCGGTCATTGTGACACCGACCGGAGCCTGCTCGATAGCCTGGTTTGTTATCTGGAGTTCCTGTTCGCGCTGCTTGCGCTCGGTAATGTCCCGTATTTCGGCCACAACGTACGACTCGCCGTCGAGCGCCGTCAGCGCGAGCCGCACGCTCGTCCAGACCTGCTCGCCGTCGACGCGTTCGATCAGCCACTCGAAGGACTGTGGCTCGCCGTCGGCGGCCGCCCGGATCAGCTCGCGAGCGCGCTCGCTGGTATACCCTCTGTCGGTCGCGCTGTAGTCGCCGACCGTCATCGTTTGGAGCTCGGCCTCCGGATAGCCGTACAGCGCTTCGAGTCGACTGTTGACGCCGACAATCGCGCCCGTCTCCGGATCGTGGATCGTGATCCCAATCTCCAGATCGTCGAAAACAGTCGAAACAGTCTCTTTCATTGAATGTCACATGATATCAGTAGCCGATGTATAAACTGTCGGACTACCACTCGAATTTCACAGTAGGATACTAGTTTTGGATAACACGTCGGACACAAATACCTAAATTGAATGAGTGTGTACAGACCAGTATGAATATTTTCTGTCGACTGAGCCTGCAGCAGGCCGGTGGTGGGGCGCAGTGAGCGCGCCCGACAAAACCGTCGAGATCCTACTGGCCGAAGACAATCCGGGCGACGTAATGCTGACGAAAAAGGCCCTCGAACAGGGCAAACTCGCCAACAACCTCCACGTCGTCACCGACGGCGTCGAAGCCCTGGAGTTTCTTCGACAGACCGACGAGTACGCCGACAAACCTCGGCCGGATCTCGTTTTGTTGGATCTGAATATGCCGCGAAAGGACGGCCAAGACGTGCTCAAAGAGCTGCAAGAGGATCCCGACCTGTGTCGAATTCCGGTCGTCGTACTCACGAGTTCCGAATCCGAAGAGGATATCGCCAAATCCTACGAGCTCAGCGCCAACGCCTATCTGACTAAACCCGTCGACTTCGATGGCTTCATCGAGATCGTCAACCGGATGGAGAACTTCTGGTTCAAGGTCGTCAAACTCCCGGAGGACTGAAATGTCGACCAGCCCAGACGAGTCGCTTCGTATCCTGCTCGTCGAGGACAACCCTGGTGATGCGACACTGTTCGAACACCACCTCACGAGCGGGTCCAGTGGGACGTTTCCACCCGCAACCGTCACCCACGTCGAGACGCTCCCCGAAGCGGTCGACGAACTCCAAGCAGCCGACAGTGATCTCGTCTTGCTCGATCTCGGACTCCCCGGCAGTAACAAGCTGGAAACGCTCGACCGCTACAACGACGCGCTCGCCGAAAGCGAGCTCTCGCCGGTGCCAGTGGTCGTGCTGACCGGCCTCCAGGACGATGCTGTCGCCATCGAGGCGATCGAGCGCGGTGCCCAGGATTATCTCGTCAAGGACAACGTCGACCAGAACGTGCTCCACCGAACGCTCCGGTATGCCCTCGAACGCCACGCCCAACAGCAAGAGCTCCGCCGGCAGAACGAACGTCTCGAAAAGTTCGCCAGCGTCGTCTCCCACGACCTGCGGAACCCGCTGAGCGTTGCCCAAGGTCGCATCGAGATGGTCGACGACGACCAAGCCGAGGTGATCGAGCGCAACCTCGACCGCATGGAGACGATCATCGACGACGTGCTGACGCTGGCCCGCGAGGGCCGGTCGGTCGAAGAAACCGAACCCGTCGACCTCGTGGAACTACTCGGAAACTGCTGGGCGAACGTCGAGACTGCCTCGGCAACGCTGTCGACCGACACCGAGATGATTATCGACGCCGATCCGAGTCGGTGCCGACAGCTGGTCGAAAACCTGATACGCAACAGCATCGAGCACGGCGGCGAGAGCGTCGAAATCAGTCTGGGTCGACTCGATGACGGCTTTTATATTGCCGACGACGGGCCGGGGGTTCCCGAGGACAAACGCGAAGAGATCTTCGAGGTCGGCTACACGACGAACCGAGACGGCACAGGGTTTGGGTTGAATATCGTCAACGAGATCGCCCAAGCCCACGGCTGGACCGTCTCGGTTACGGACGGAGCCGACGGCGGCGCGCAGTTCGAGTTTACGGGCGTGACGTTCGTCGACGCTGCGGTCGACCAGTAGCGACGTAGTGCGGCCGCTGGCGACCGAAAAATAACGGAGAATATAGTTGTCTGTGACTGTTCGGAGATCGAACTTACAGACGGGTTAGGTTCGTCGCGCGTGGGCCTTTCGGAGACTGCTCGATGTCGAACTCGACATCTTGGCCCTCTTCGAGATCCGGACCGCCGACATCTTCCATGTGGAAAAAGACGTCGTCGTCAGCATCTTCTGTGTCAATAAACCCGTAGCCGCCAGTGTCGTTGAAGAAATCAACCGTACCGTTTGCCATTGCCTTTGTGCAGAACGCCGCCTGCTTGTTAAGACTTGTGCGAGTCGCGGTATCACAGCCCGCGAGCCGTCGCTGGCTTACTGGGCTGGCGGCATGAAGCGTCGACGGGTTGACGGCGAACTGATCTCCGAGCTCACCGGTCGTCGACAGTCGCAGACACATGGACACGCGGTGCGTCACTGTAGACCACCTCCGGGTCGAAATCGCCAACAAGCACCGACCGAAGCTCGTCGTCGCTCGGTGGGCCGTCCGGAAACAGGCCGGAAAAACGCGCTTCGAATCCTGTCGACCGCTCGCGGTCGGTCGGTGGCTTTATAACGCTAAGACAGCTGTCGGCGGCATCACAAACCGCGGCGAGCCCCTGGCGCTCGGTGTCGACAGCGGTTTCGGCAAGGAACTCGCTGGCGGTTGGCACGTTCCAGAGGCCGACACTCACTGCCGCACGGCCCGTTGTCTCGAAAAGCCACTGGCCGTCGGCCGCATCGACGATCCGACCGAGCGTGCTGATGTAGCCGCTCATGACATGTGCAAGGGTGGTTTCGCCGTCGACTGGTTCGTCATCGACCAATCCGCCTTCGGCCGATTCGCCGTCGACCGAGTCGCTACTGGCTGTCGACTCGTGGGTTTCGGTCGGCACGAGCAGCTGACGACCGCTGAGTGCGAACGCAAGCCCCGACAGCTCGTCTGTGCCCTCATAAATCGCGATTCCGCGTTGGGTGTCGACACGCTCGAAGGAGTCGGCGAACTGCTCGACGAACGCCGAGTGATCGAAGCTCCCCTCGAACAGCAGCACCTCATCTACCAGCGCGATCCGGTCGGGCTCGATGCCGATGTCAGCGGCCGTGACCGGTTCGGGCTCGTCGGTGGCTGTCGTCTCGTTTGCAGTCGTGTTCTGCTCGTCGGTGGCCGTCGCAAGCTCGTCGTCAGTCGACGACGTGTTCGTATCGGGTGACGATGTGGTTTGGTCCGTTGAGTCGGTGGCAGGCGAGATTGGTTCGGTGGCGGGTTCGACCAGCGTTCGGTTGTGTTCGCCGTCGGCTTGCTCGGCCAGGGGACTGACTGCGGCGTTGACAGCCTGTCGGAGCGTCGCATCGAACGGATACCGCGACAGCGACTCGACGGCGGTGGCGATCCGTTCGATTCCGTGATGTGGAAGCCCAACCAGCGGCTGGCTGGTATCGAGTCGACCATCGCCGCTGGCAGTTTGGAGCGACTGAAACGCTTCAAGACGGAGTTGAGCGAACACCACACCACTGCCGTCGTGGCTCTCTGCGGGTGGCCACTCGCTGTAGGTCGGTCGGTCATATCTGGAGGGGCTACCGTCGTCGGGGTCGACGGTCGGCTCGTCGTCAGCCTCCAGACAGCCAGCGACAGCGAGCGCGGCACCAACCCCGGCGGTCCGCATCAGTGTCCGTCGGTTCATAGCCGACCGTATCGCTCCAGCTACAAGTATGATCTTTTTGAACGCCGGGAGGGCTGGCCGAGGATGTTTATATTCTGCCGTGCGTACGCCGGCGTATGTACGTCCGTGATGCCAAAAACCGCGACGAGGCCTGGCTCCTCGAGCAGATCGACGCGTTGGGCATCGACGCCGAGGCCTTCCGGTCGCGTGACTACGTCTTGGCAGTCGACGAAGACTCCAACACACGGGTCGGGTTCGGACGGCTTCGCATCCACTCTGGCGAGCCAGAGGTCTGTGAACTCACCGGGATCGGCGTGCTCGAAGCCTGGCGCGGGCAAGGTGTCGGCGCACATGTGATCGAACGACTCGTCGCCGAAGCCGGCGACGACGAGTTCGAGACCGTCTACGTGCTGACCGACCAGACGGCGTATCTCACCCAGTTCGGCTTCGAGCAGATCGACCCCCAACAGCTTCCCGAACAGTTGGTCGACAGACTCGATCGCAAACGCCAGCAGGTCGACGAGGCTGTCGAGCCACTGGAGATCGGCGTCGAAGCCTTCGAGATGCCACTCCGGCTCCGGGAGGCGTTCAAAACTGCCGCCGCCGACGTGGAGTCGACCGACCCCGGCGACAGTGCCGAGGATTTCGGTATTGATCCGGAGACGGCGACCTACAAGTACGACACCGGGTAGCCACCGGCTACTCCGGGTAGCAACCGACTACTAGACGCCTTCGCGGCCCTCGAGGAAATCCGTGCTGAAGACGATATACGTCAGCACCGTACAGAACAAAATCGGCGGCAAGAGCGCGAACGCCCACAGCGGTTCGAGCCCCCAGCTCAAAATAAGAATCACGTTACCGATACCGAGCAACAAAAACGGCATCGAGTAGAGTGCGGCGCGCTTGCGTTTCCGGCCGGAGTCGAGAATCTCACCATCCAGTAGCTCATCTCGGGGCGGGCCCTCAACGTTCCCGTCGGAGTTGGAGTCCGACTCGCTGGGTGGCGTTTCCATACTCGTGCTACGAACTGCGGACTCAAAAACAATGCCACATCTCAGTGAGCATTGGTATCAAACCGCGAGGCAAGCGAGATCAACCCGAACAACACGGCCAGCGCGGCCGCGACGACGACCATCCCGTACACCGTCATTGCAGCCGGCGTCAGCGGCACCGCGATCACGCCGCCGACGGTAATCTCACCGATGCCGTCGCTGTTGGCTCCGACAATAAAGCCGAGCAGCCCGCCGATCAGCACACCGAGGCCACCGAGTCCCAGCAGGATCTGTCGACCAAGTCCACCGACAGCCGGCTGTGCGCCCTCTTCGGTCATACGTCACGTAGTCGGCCGATCGTGTAGAACGTTTCCGTTGGCCCAGACAGTATATACTCCCGGTGCGTTCCCATAGGATATGACAGAGCCACTGATTGAGGCCGCCCGCGAGGCACTCGAATCGGCCCACGTGCCGTACTCGGCGTACCGTGTCGGCGCGGCACTCGAAACCGCAGACGGAAGCGTCTTTGTCGGTTGTAATATCGAGAACGCCAACTACTCGAACAGCCTGCATGCCGAAGAGGTCGCGGTGGCCGAGGCGGTCAAAACCGGCCACCGAGAGTTTCAGCGGCTGGCGGTCACCTCGGCCGCACGCGATGGACTCACACCGTGTGGGATGTGTCGACAGACGCTCGCGGAGTTCGCCGGTGACGACCTCGAAATACTCTGTGAGACGGGCGATGGCGTCGACCGCTACACGCTGGGTGAGCTGCTGCCGAACACGATCTCCGAGGAGATGCTCCAGGATGCCAGCCAAACCCAGGAGGCCGACCAATGACCGA
Organism: uncultured Haloferacaceae archaeon; assembly: GCA_964581495.1. GTDB lineage: Archaea > Halobacteriota > Halobacteria > Halobacteriales > Haloferacaceae > Halohasta. The sequence continues at coordinate 1,659 of CAZOOU010000003.1, read as the reverse complement.
CGACAACCGCGACAGCGAGGACCCCAACGCCAACCGCCAGTATCACCTCGAAGTTGCCAGCGAGGAGGTCGCCGACAGCGTACTGCTGCCGGGCAACCCCGACCGAATCGAGACGATTACCGGCCTCTGGGACGAGGCCGAACCAGTCGCCAGCCACCGGGAGTACCGCACGTCGACCGGCCGCTACGAGGGGTGCGACATCTCGGCGACGTCGACGGGGATCGGCGGGCCCTCGGCGGCCATCGCGGTCGAAGAACTCGCCCGCGTCGGCGCGTCGACGCTTATTCGGGTGGGCTCGTGTGGGGCAATCCAGCCTGAGATCGAGCTCGGCGATCTCGTCATCACGTCGGGAGCCGTCCGGCAGGAGGGCACCAGCAAGGAGTATATCCGAGCGGAGTACCCCGCCGTCGCCGACCACGAGGTCATTGCCGCGCTCGTGGCGGCCGCCGAACGGTTAGGCTACGACTACCATGTCGGGCTCACGATGAGCGCGGACAGCTTTTATACCGGTCAGGGACGGCCAGGGTTCGAGGGGTATGAGGCCCCTGGTAGTGACAGCCTACTCGATGAGCTGCGGAACGCCAACGTCGCCAACATCGAAATGGAGGCGTCGACGATTCTGACGCTGGCTGGTATCTACGGGCTGCGTGCCGGCGCAGTGTGTGCAGTGTACGCCAACCGGTCGACGGGCGAGTTCCGCACCGAGGGTGACGAGCGAGCGGCTGAAACCGCGAGCCTGGCGGTTGCGCTGCTGGCGCGGATGGATGAGCACAAACGTGAGATGGGTGTCGACGTGTGGCACGCTGGCATGTCTCTTGATTAGCCCACGTCGCCCGTAGAATCGGTTTAGGCGCGTATTTCGGCAGTCTCAGGAATTGGTGTGTCGGTCGGTCGCTGCCCAGCGTTTCAAAGCCGATTTATCCGATGCCGCCGGAGGTAGAGACATGACAGAACATGTCGTCGTTGTTGGTGCCGGCTATGCGGGCGCTGGCACGGTGAAATCGTTCGAAGACGAAATTGAGGAGGGCGAAGCCGAGCTGACGTGGATCTCGGAACACGACTACCATCTCGTTCTCCACGAGGCCCACCGCGTGATTCGGGACCCTTCGGTTGAATCGAAGGTCGCGATCCCGGTCGACGATATCAAAGCTCCCGAAACGAACTTCATTCGAGATCGGGTCACCGGCGTTGACACCGACGAGCGGACCGTTGAACTCCAGGACGGCGAGGACGTCGAGTACGACTACTTGATGGTTGGCCTCGGCTCGTCGACGGCCTTCTTCGGCATCGACGGCCTCAAAGAGCACGCTCACACGCTCAAAAGTCTCGACGACGCTCGCGGGATTCACGAAGCCGTCCGGTCGGCCAGCGAGGAGGCCACCCAAAGCGAGCCTGCCCAAGTGCTGATCGGCGGCGCAGGTCTGTCGGGTATCCAGACCGCCGGCGAGATCGCCGAATACCGAGATCTCCACCGTGCGCCAATCGAGATCAAACTCATTGAGGGACTGGATTCGATCTTCCCCGGTCAGGACCCCGAAGTCCAGGGCGCACTCAAAAAGCGACTCTTGGATCGGGACGTCGAGATCCTCACCGGCGATTTCATCTCGGAAGTCGACGAAGACAGCGTCTCTCTCGGCGAAGACGAGTCGCTTGAGTACG
>CAZOOU010000002.1:0-46859 GCA_964581495.1 uncultured Haloferacaceae archaeon | reverse complement strand
TCGCCGCCCGATTGTTGACAAAATTGATCTGCCAGTCGGTATCGAACGCACAGATAGCCTCGTCGACGCGACTCAGGACGCGCTCTAGCGAGCAGTCATCCAGCGAATGCGTCTTGGATTCGGTGCTCATTGTAGACTCCCAATCGGAACGCGTTTGAGCGTCTCGGCGTCGAACGCCTCGTCGACCGGTTCGAGTTCCTCGCACCGTTCAGTCAGCAGGTAGTTGACCCGTAGTGGACGTTGTCTGACATTTCGACGTCCGGTGAGTTCGTCCTTCTGAGGCTCCGCCAGCACGTCTGTCAACACCCTCGACGAGACCCCACCACGTCGACGCTCACGATCGAGTAAACCCTGGGCGTTGTCAGCAGAGAGACAGCGGCTGATGGTCGAATGCCACTTCTTCGAGAACAGCGAGACGCTGTCGAGCAGCGAGTCCGGTACCAACGGCGGCTCATGTATGTGAGAACCAGACATAATTATACTACTACCTATCAGAATATAAATACTCTGGCAGATGCGGTAGCCATTCGACCCTGAACTGAGCTCAAGCGGACGATGTCGACGTGTTCTTCGGCCATACGTAGAGCGTTGATATGCGTTGTCACAGTTCTCAGAGGCGGTGTTCAGATAGGCACTGAACAGAGGATATTTTGCTCCGTGAACCAGCCGCTCCCTAGCGGATGAAAGGGCGAGAGCGTCGAGAGCTTTCTACGTCTTCATCTGTGTCGTAGCTGCTTCTCTGAACACTACCAACCTACCTGCCCGCAGCCTTTTGGCAGTCCTTGCCGTGGGTAGGTCATGGTTTCGCGCCCTCCAACCGACCGTGACCGCTCCGGACGCAGGCGTCGACCCGTCGGTGATGCCAATGGCTGACTCGCGGTCCGCGTACACCCCAATCGAAGCGTACGGCGTCATCGGAAACCTCGAGACGTGCGCGCTGGTCGGCCCGGACGGTTCGATTGACTGGTTCCCGTTCCCGCACGTCGAGTCGCCGAGCATCCTCGCGGCGATTCTCGACGACGAGGATGGTGGCCGGTTCCGGATCGAGCCAGCCGACGGGTATGAGACGAGCCAACAATACATCGAGACAACGAACGTCCTCGAGACGGCGTTCCGAACGGCGAACGGACGGGCGGCGGTGACGGACTTTCTCCCACCGGCCGGCGAAGTCGACCAGCCGAAGAGGGTGATCTACCGTAAGGTGACCTGTTCGGAGGGATCAGTAGCGTTCGATATCGAGTTCGAACCGCAGTTCGATTACGGTCGCGCGGAGACGACGATCACGTCGACTGACGAAGGAATCCTCGCGGAGGGCGACGGCGAGCGCGCGCTGCTCGAACAGCCGGTCGAGTTGGCGATCAGCGATGGACGGGTCACCGGCGAGATGACGCTCGAAGCCGGCGACGCCGAATGGTTCTTGCTCAGGTGTACCGGCGCCGAGGACGCGAACGCCGAGCCCGAGACCGCACTCGATGAGACGATTGAGTACTGGACCGACTGGGCTCACATCTGCACCGCCGAGGACGACTGTGTGTTCGACGGCCCGTGGCACGACACGGTGGTCCGGTCGAGTCTCGTTTTGAAACTGCTCACGCATGCCGAGACCGGTTCGGTTCTCGCGGCACCGACGACATCCCTTCCCGAGGAGATCGGCGGCCTCAGAAACTGGGACTACCGGTTCAACTGGGTCCGCGACGCCGGGTTCACCGTGCAGGCGCTGATGAACCTCGGCCATATCGAGGAGGCGGTCGACTACTTCGAGTGGTTTATGGATATCTGCCAGACGGACGACCCCGAGACAATCCAACCACTGTACGGCCTCCACGGAGAGACGGACCTCGAAGAACAGGAAATCGACCAGCTCGACGGCTACCGCAACTCGAAACCGGTCCGCGTCGGCAACGGAGCCGTCGACCAGACCCAGCTCGACATCTACGGAGAGCTCCTGCTCGCCGTCGACGAAATGCTTGGGTACGGCCATCGGCTCGATGACGACGAGTGGACCGCCCTCCGCAACATCGTCGAGTATGTGCGGGCGGTCTGGGACGAGCCGGATGCCGGAATCTGGGAGGTGCGAGGCGGCGAGCGTCAGTTCGTCTACTCGAAGGTGATGTGCTGGGTCGCGCTGGATCGCGGACTCGAGATTGCCGACGAGTACGGACACGACGCACCGGTCGACGAGTGGCGCGCCGAGCGAGAAACGATCAAAACAGATGTGCTTGAAAAGGGGTATGACGAGGATATCGGAGCCTTTGTTCAGGCGTACGACTCGGACGCGCTCGACGCGACCGGGCTGTTGCTCCCGGTCGTGGGATTTCTCCCGTTCGACGACGAGCGCGTGCAGGGGACCATCGACGCGACCGAGAACGCGCTGGTCGCGGGCGACGTGCTCGTCGACCGGTACAACGGCGAGGATGGCCTGTCGGGCGACGAGGGAGCGTTCGTCCTCTGTTCGTGTTGGCTGATCGACGCGCTCACGCTTTCGGGGCGCGTCGACGAGGCCCGCGAGCGGTTCGAGGCATTACTCGAGTATGTGAGTCCGCTCGGCCTCGTCGCCGAGGAACTCGATACGGAGACAGGCGACCACCTGGGGAACTTTCCACAGGGGTTCAGCCACATCGGGATCATCAACAGCGCCCTGTATCTGGGCTATGCAGCGGGCAAAAACGCCTCGGGGCCACCGCCGATGGGTGTTCGGCTCGGCGAGCCGACGCTTCCCGACCAAGAGTAACCAGCGGCGTGGTCGACGAGCCAATTCCCTCTGGACGCCGTTCGGCACTTGTCTCCGGCAACCGCAGCGACAGGAACTTACATCGAGGCTACCTACGAACCGACAGTACAGAGATGCGAGAGTTCGTGTTCGACCTCGTCTACGAGGAGGCCGTGGGGCCGCTACAGCAGTTGCTTACTGATACGGCTGGGGTATCTTCGAAGGCTATCAGTGGCAGTATCGACGCCGAAGAGTTCTGGCGGCTCGAACGGTTCGAGGGGCCGAAAGACGCACTAGGTGAACTCGCAACCGCCGGGCAAAGGGAGCTGCTTGCTGCCGAGCAAATCACCCCAGCCAGCTGTGAGGGAACAGTCCACAGAGAGGTGCTGAAACGGACTGACTCGGAGTGTGAGTTGTACTACCACCTGCGTGACCTCGGGAACTGCGAGTCCGTCGCAACACTGGCTGTCGAGTACATCGGCCCGGACGTACTGTTCGAGCTCACACGGCGGCAGAACCGCGAGAGGTGGACAGTGATGACCGAAACCGATGACGGTCTCGGACTGTTTTACGACGCGCTACAGGTGTCGTTGCAGGAAGAAATCCGCTTCGAGTTCGACCACATTGGACAGGCCTCCAAACGACGAACGGGACTGTTCGCACGCAAGAACCTCCCACCAGAACAGCGCGAGGCGCTCGTCGAGGCGGTCGGGCGTGGCTACTACGAAAAACCCAGACAGATAACGCTCGACGAGTTGTCGACGGAACTTGACTGTCCCCGGTCGACGTTGTCGTATCGGCTCCGGAGTGCCGAATCGAGACTCGCCAAGGGCTTTGCAACCAGCGAACACCACACAGCGTTCCAGAGCTTTCCACAGACAGTCGAGCAGCAGGGTGACACGTGATGCTCGAGTCGACCGGGCCACTCGTCAGCGCGGAGACAGTGGCTGCAAATTTAGAGCAGATTCGGACGACCGACGCCGACTACCGGCTGCTGGAAGTAAACATCCAGCAGGGCACCGACGAGTCGTCGCACATCCCTGGGGCGGTTCGTCTCGACTGGCAGCGTGACCTCCGCGATACGGAGACGTTTGACGTGCTCTCGCCGGCAGCACTGTCGAGACTGCTCGGCGACTGTGGCGTGACCCGTGAGACGACGATTATCCTCTACGGAGACTTTTTCAACTGGTTTGCTGCACACGCCTACTGGCTGCTGCGGTACTACCGCCACGAGAACGTGTTGTTGCTCGATGGGGGCCGAAAGTACTGGCTCGAAAATGAGTATCCGACGACCGACGCAGCTCCGGCAGTTCCCACCCGCGAGTACCACGTCCCCGACCCCGACGAGTCCATTCGCGCGCGCCGAGAGGAGGTCGAAGCGGCCGTCGAGTCCGGCGGCTGTTTGCTCGACGCCCGCGCACCACCGGAGTACCGCGGCGACATTATCGCCCCTCCGGGCTGGAACGAGGGCGTACAGCGCGGCGGTCACATCCCCGGCGCAGTGAACACACCTTGCCGGGACACCATCCAGGCAGACCGCCGCTTCCGCTCCCGTGAGGAACTGGCAGCACTGTTCGCAGACTACTCCCCAGAGGAACAACTCATCGTCTACTGTCGCGTCGGCGAGCGGTCAGCACTCGTCTGGACAGCCCTCGCAGAGATCCTCGGCTACGAGAACGTCTCCTACTATTACGGCTCGTTCGTCGAGTGGGGGAACACTGTTGGACTCCCAGTCGAGAGCGCGACCGATGCCGACCTTCGCTGACCACCTCGCGCACACTCTCGGGATCTGAATTTTAGTCGGCTGACATGGACTGGGTCGACTGGTCAGACAGTTCGGCCGATGGTGAGCGCCGCGAGACCACAAGAGACACTCCCGACTCGCCACCGATGTCGACGGTGAGTGCCGTCACGTCGAGGAGATACTCGCGGGTGTAATCCGGGTGCGACGAGAGCCGGACGCGTTCGATCAGGATTCCGGCGTCGACGAGCTGTTCGAGCTTGCGGTATGCTGTCGAGAGCGGAATGTCGCACCGATCAGAGATTTCTCCCGCTGAAAGCGCCTCCTGTGTGGTTTCGGACAGTATTCGTCGGCTCTTTTTGTCGTTCAGAGCCGACATTAGCTGGTCGATTCGGTCGTCCGCACGGACGACTTGTTCAGTGTCAGATGACGCTACATACGGGGTCGACTCCGTCATGACTCTGTGTTACTCCACCTGCTCGTTTGGAGGCCGGGCCAATCAGTGTTCAGTTGGCGAGTGCCAACTTCTTAAGTAGCTCTCCCGGTCCTTACTGAAGCAGTGTGCTTCGACAATGGTTCGAACAATCGCGAGTCCGAACCCCTGTTCGGAGACGCCAACACGGACCGTCGTTGCTGGCTGGTCGAGTTGTGGGCTGTCGGGCGCAGTGGGTGGGAGCTGGCTCTCAGTTTCTCTCGTGCGGATCTCGACCATGCCGTCGACTCGGCTGGCCTCCATGGCGCTGTGACAGTCGACACGCTCGATAGCGGATTCACCGACGAGATAGATGAAACGTCGCCTGCGCGGATCGCATAACCCTTCTCACCGGGGAGCGCTTGTGAGTATATATGCAGGTGCATTGGCATCGTCGTAATCTTCGAGCGAGTCCGAATCCGGCACTCTCGAGCGCCCTCACCGCGGCCCAAGGAAATAACAGCCGGGTGGTGTCGCTGTTCGTGCTGGATGACGCCATTTTGTCCCGTGCGGACGCCTTGGGAGTTGCATTTATGCTCGGCTCGCTTCACACGCTTCGAGACTGGTACCGAGCCCATGGCAGCGATCTCGTGATACAGCACGGCGATCCAACCGACGTCATCGGTCAGATCGCTGAGACAGCCGGAGCCCAACAGGTCGTCTGGAACCGCGATCACTCGCGACTGGCCCGTGGCCGTGACCGGGCGGTACAGCGCGCGCTCGCTCGCGCCGGAGTCGACCACACAGCCGTGCCAAACCAGTCGACCGCGACGAACCTATCTGCAGTGCCAGTCTCAGAGCCTGAGACGTATTTGGCCGATCCAGGCGCGTTGGGAATCGAGACCAAACCGGTGCCACGACTCTCCGAACTCGGTGACGCCACCTACGATTCGACCCCGCTTACCGCCGGCACCGAATCCGCTCGAAAACAGTTAGAAGCGTTGGTGGACGGAAGGACGTATCGTCGGTGTGACGACAAAAAATATGCCGACCTACCACCCGCGTTTTATACCCAATTTATTACTACACCCTCTTGAATCGCCGCTGGTGTCGACTGGCTCACGTAACTGTTAGCTCTCTTCTTCGGTGCTGTAGATCGTAAACAGTAGCCAAAGAACGACATACGAAAACAGCCCGCTCAGAATTGCAACGGTTCGTCCAAGCAGTTCAAACAGCACGACGATATTAAACAGCGCGTGTAGCAACACGGCAAGACTGTAGCCGTAGACGACAAACAGTGGTTTGAATCCGAACGCATCAAGCGTGCCGCGCTCGACGTGATACAGCGTCAATCCGATCACACCAGTTGCAGTTCCGTGCATCACCGTCGTGGAGACGCTTCGCGTGATAATGTACTGGGTCAACTCGAGCGTTTCGAGGTTCTGTGCCCGGATCATATACGAAAAGTTCTCGACGAGGCTAAAACCGAAGCCAGCGAAAATGGCTGCGAGTATGATCTCTTGTCGACGGAGATATCTCGGAGCGACAGCCGCAAACACAAACAGCGGTGCTGCTTTGATGAGCTCTTCGAGTAGCGGAGCGTACTGAATCTGGAGGGCTCGAAACGAGATACTAAACGAGACAAGTAGCTCTCCGTTGAGTACCGAGGCGACAAAGCCGGCGGTCGACCCCCAGACGAAAAACAGGAGCAAAAACCGTGTCTGTTGGTTTTTAACGAGCAAAATGAGCAAAAGAAGGGGGACCGTAATCGCAACCGAGAGTGCAAGCATCATGCCAGAAGCCCCTCGCGTTCATATCGGATCAGCGACAGCGCGAGCACGGCCGCGCTGACATACCAGAGTGGGTCGACGAACGGAACCGACAGAACGGGTGTGGCGACAGCAAGACAGATGTAGACGATATCTGCGCCCGCAAACACGGCGACGCCGGCAGCAAACAGCGTGTACTGCCGGTCAAGGAGGAGGTTCATCGCCAACACGAGTGGCACACTGATTAGCGACAGCGAAAGAAGGCTGTAGCCAACTCGGAACAGTTCGGCCTCATTGACAAACGCCACGGCGAGAACGAGGCTCCCGAGTGCAGGAATGAATACGAACAGCCGTCGGGGTCGACGGGTTCCCGACAGTGTGTGGAGATAGACGGTGACTGGAATCAGTAGCACATAGAACCCCTGAAAGCCGAGTTCGGCGACCGATGGGTACGTGATCGGACTGCCAGCCAGGTACACGTAAAGTGTCCAGTAGAGGTGTCCAAGCGTCCAGCTACTGACCCCCAAGCCGACAAGCAGGACCATGAGTCGTTGAAATCGATAAGCGCTCACGAGCAACAGACACGAGACAGCGACGAGAAACGCGTTCATCACCAGATAGTGAACGTCCATCGTGAGCTGGCTGAGTTCGCCCGTCCCGCCGACTGCGGTGCCGACCATCACCAGTTCGGTAATCATCGCAGTCACGACTACAACTGCACCGAACGCCGTCGACGCTGTCTGTAGTGTGTGTTCGTTCACGAGTTGGGTACTGTGTTCGGTAGTGAAATACCGAGGTAGGTGGTCCGGCTCTGCCGAGTCGATTCAAAGAACGGAAGCGTTGACTGACGCCTCGGTACTCTCTAAACGCCCTGTTGCTGCGCACGATTTGGGCTCGGCTGTCGATTGTTTTCAGTAGTGACTTGATATATAAGCAGTCGAGTATAAAAACGTAGACGATACGTGTGTTTTGCGACCATAAGTCGGGAGCGTGCGCGGAACCGATAGAGTCGTACTGGTCGACGGGCAAGATACTCACAGATTCATGTATGTTGCCGGGCTGATCGCGTACGCCGGGTCAGCACTCCTCGGTGGGCTGCTCGCCGTGTCGCTGTTGGCCAAATACGACCGCCGACAGCCCGCGTTTACCTTTGGCCTGTTTCTGTTCGGTATCGGTTTTTGGGCGTCGACGTATGTCGGCTATCTCGTCGCCACAACCGAGGGCTGGCTGCTGTTTTTCATCCAACTGTCGTATCTCTCGGTCGTCACCGCCCCGATCGTCTGGGTTGTGTTCGCGCTTCAGTACACCGACCGCGAGGCGTGGCTCTCGCGGCGGCGGATCGCCCTGTTGGCTGTCGTCCCTGCCGGCGTTCTCACGCTCGTCTGGACCGCCCAGCATCACACGTACTTTTATACAGAGATGTTCGTCGTGACGGTCGACGGCGTCGCCCTCCTTGAAACGCCGCCCGCCGTTGGCCACCGAATCAACGTCATCTACTCGTACGGCCTGCTGTTGGTCGGGACGGGGCTGATCGTCAGCGAGACAGTTACGAACAACCGGCTGTACCGACGCCAGTCGCTGGTGCTTTTGGCCTGTCTGAGCGCGCCGTGGCTCGCCAACGGGCTGTTTCATCTCGGCTACCGCCCGATTCCGACGGCAGATCTCACCCCTGTCGTCTTCGTCATCATCGGCATTCCGCTGGCGGTGATCGTCCAGCGCGCCGAGCTGGCCGGCTTCGTTCCGGTCGCCCACGAACGCGTCTTTCACACCCTCGACGACCCGGTGTTTGTCGTCACCACGTCGAACCGGATCCTGGATGCCAACCGCGCGGCCCGACAGTTGGTCGACGGTGACACCGACCGGCTGTTGGGCCATGATCTCGCTGCGATCCTCCCGGACCCACTGCTCGAAAACGGCGAGCTCCATCCACAACTCAGCGACTCGATGGAGTGTGTGATCGAGGTCGACGGGACGCCGCGGCAGTATATCGGTCGACTCAGAGGCACCGAACGGGCCACCCGAGGCGAGCCGCGCGGCTGTATCCTCTCGCTGACTGATATTACGCTCCAGAAGGCCAACCAAGAGAGTCTCGAAGCCAAAAACGAACAGCTCGAACGACTCGCAAGCGTCGTCTCACACGATCTGGCGACGCCGTTGGCGACCGGGGAAGGCCTCTTGCATCTCATTCGGGCGGACATCGATGCACCCTCGGCCGAGGTCGACCAGTCGCTGTCGGATATCGAAGCCGTCCACCGCCGACTTCGAGCCTTCGCGGAGGGCCTTCCAGCCCTCGCCCGCGAGAGCACCGACGTGGAGACGCCGACCGACTGCGATCTCGCCGAGGTCGCCCGGGCGGCCTGGGAGGTGGTCGACACCGGCGACCTTCAGCTGGCGGTCGAGTCGACTGCGAGGCTCCAGGCCGACGCGAGTCGGCTCCAACAGGCGTTCGAGAACCTGTTTGGGAACGCCGCCGAGCACGCGGCCGACGGCCAAACGGGTGCGACAACAGTCCGAGTCGGTCGACTCTCCACCGGTTCGGGGTTTTATATCGAGGACGATGGACCGGGAATACCGGCGGACCGACGTGAGGATCTCCTGGAGTTCGGGGTGTCGACCGGGAGCGGCGCAGGCTACGGGCTGGCGATTGTCCGAACGATTGTCGAGGCACACGGCTGGTCGCTGTCGGTCACCGAAAGCACGGACGGCGGTGCACGGTTCGAGATCGAGACGCCGCCACACAGCCGGTGAGCCGATCGACGCCGTCGCATACCAGCATACGGTGGCATGCAGTTTAGTAGCCTCCCGCGAGACTACCAGCTATGAGTGGTTCAGAGTGGAGTTCTGTGGTCGACTCCAGTCAAGATACTGTGGTTGCCCCCGACCACAGCCGACCGGCACGTGGAGAGTGGCCGTGACCGAGAGGCCAGCCACAGCGTCGAACCCCGTATCACACCAACCGATTTCGGTACTCTTGATCGACGATGACGAAACGTGGGTTCGGACACAGCGTCGACTGCTCGAACGCTCCAACGAGCGACTCGATGTGTCGACGGCAACCAGTTTCGCGGCGGCCAGAGACGTGCTGGCAGCCACCGACCCCGACTGTATCGTCTGTGATTACCAACTCGGCGACGGCACCGGCATCGACCTGCTGGCCGAGGTTCGTGCCACCGGCCCGGAGCGACCGTTTATTTTGGTGACCGGAGAGGGCGACGAGACGGTCGCTCGGGACGCAATCGGCGAGCAGGTGACCGACTACGTCAGAAAAATGGATCTCGGCCACCAGCCCACCGGGTTAGTCAGACGGATCGAAACCGTTGTCGATGCCGACCGGAGCCGTCGGGCGTTGGCTCGCGAACAACGGCACAAGGAGGCACTTCTCGACACCGTTACCGCCTCGGCCACCCGCTCGGAACTCGGCGACACCATCTGTACGCAACTGGTCGACAGCGGCTACGCCTGTGCGTGGATCGCCGTCCTCGACGACGACCGTGGGGTTGTCCCGCTGTCGACGGCCGGTGCGGCCGACTATCTCGAAGCCGCACTCACCCCCGGAACCCGGCCAGCCGACAGCACCGAACCAACCCTCCGCGCGCTCGACGAAACAAAACCCGTCGTCGACTCACTGGCAGCCACCCAGGAGACAGAATCCGAGTCGGAAGACTGGCTGCAGATCGCTGCCGATCACGGCTTTCGGTCGGTGGCTGCGATCCCAATCAGTCACAACGGAGTGTATTTCGGCGTGTTGGCCGTCTACAGCCAGCTGCCAGCGATCGACGCCCGCGAGCAGGCGCTGCTCACTGCGTATGCCGAAACAGTCGGCTACGCCTTCCAGACGACCGCCTGGAAGCGAACGCTTCTGTCGTCTGCCACCCCCACCATCGAGTTTACCCTCCGCGATGGATGCGATGGCTGCCACCCACTTGTCGGGCTTGCGGCAGCACTGTCCGGCGAGTCGACGCTCCGTGTACCAACAGTGATCCCCCGAAACGACCACGAGGTGCTCTACGTGACGACCGTCGAGGGAGTCACCGAAGCCGCCCTCTCGAAGGCAGTCGACGCGACTGATTCGATCCGCTCGGTCGACTACTATCGAATCGACGACACCGACATCCAGTGTGGACTCGTCGCCGAGTCGCCAGTTCCCGAAACACGGCTCGTCGACGTCGGTGTCTCGCTCTCACAAACAGTCGTCGAGGGCGGCCACGCACGGATTGCGGCGGTGCTCGGCGGAGAGACAACCGTCCAGCAGTGTGTCGATGTCCTCTCAGAACTGTGTGGCGAGGGGTCGGTGACAACACTGTGGACCACCGATAGTGCCACTGTGCCGGACGCCGAGGCGGTCGACGACCTGACCGACCGACAGCGCCAAGTACTCGAACTCGCCATCGAAGCAGGCTACTTCGAGCGGCCGCGGCACAACAACACCGGTGAACTCGCCGACACGCTCGGGATTTCGCGGGCGACGTTTACCCAACACCTACGGGCTGCCCAGCGGAAACTGTTCGCCGCCGACATTCATCGGTGACGGCCGCTCAGTGTTGGGACGGTCTCATCCGAAAGCGATCCTCCCAGAGAGATTACAATCCAGCCGACGCAGTCGAAGCCTGCATAGTAGTATTAGTGCTGCAAACTCTCACTTTTTGACGAACGTTAGCAGATCATCCCGCTTGGCCTCGTGGAGATGGTGTGACAGCACATCACGCAGCGCGCTGATTCGGCCCTTTTTCGCGGTGATCGGTGCGATGGTGTCGTCGGCCCACTGCTGCCAGGGCGGAAACAGGCCGAGGCGGTCACAGAGTTCGTTGAGTCGCTCGTCGTTGTCGTCGACTTTGTCCATCTTGTTGACCGCGACGACGACCGGAATCCCCAACTCTTCGAGAAAGTGGAACATCTCGACGTCGTGTGGGATGTCGCCGCGACTGCTGTGGCGGTCGATGATGTCGACCACACTTTTGCCGTCGACGACGAGGACGCCTGCGAGGATGCTGTCGGCGTTAGCCTCCACATACTGAACAATGTCAGTCTGGATCGACTCTTGGTGGTCGCCTTCGACGCCGGACATGAAGCCGAATCCAGGCAGATCAGTAAACATGAAACTCTGGGAATCCCAATCGAAATGATTGGGTTTGCGCGTGACACCCGGCTTTTTGCCGGTCGGCACTTTGTGGCCGGTGAGCTCCCGCATAATCGTCGACTTGCCGACGTTCGAGCGGCCGACAAGGACGATTTCGTTGTCGCGGGCGGGGCGATTGTCGAACATACAGAAACGAGGGCCGCCAGCAGGTAAACGAGTTGTGTGTCGGTGTCGTCGAGTAGCCTGCCATAACATATTTGTATATGGCTATATTTGAATATGGCAATATGGACTCGACCGCATCAACCAGTGACCCAGACGAAGCTGACCCCGAGGCCTGCTGTACAGCAACCCACGAGTTGACCGAAGACGCCATCCGCGAGGACGTGCGCGTGCTGTCGGCGGTGGGCAACGAGACACGGTACGAAACGCTCCGCTACATTGCCGGCGCGGGCGAGGAGGGAGCCTGCGTCTGTGAACTGCCGCCGCTGGTCGGGGTGTCTCAGAGCACCGTCAGCAACGCGCTGTCGAGACTTCACGAGGCGGGACTGCTCAGTCGACGAAAGGAGGGCCGCTGGCGATACTACACGGTGACCGAGGAGGCCGAACAGCTCCTCGAAACGCTCGACAGTCGACGGGAGGCCACCGATGAGTGATCAAACAAGTGAGACGGCAGTCGACCCCGAAACCCAACGCCGCGCCGTCAGAGAGCGATACGGCAAGATCGCCACACAGGGGTCGACGGGCTGCTGTGAGCCAGCCGATGGCTGTGACACCGAATCCGGTAGCTCCGCCGCCGACACTGCGACCCAGCTCGGTTACGAGACCGATGATATCGCTTCGGTCGACGGCGAGGCAAACCTCGGACTCGGCTGTGGGAACCCGACCGCGATTAGCAGGCTCGCGCCCAGCGAAACCGTGCTCGATCTCGGCTCCGGAGCCGGCTTTGACTGTTTTCTGGCGGCCCAGGAGGTCGGCGACGAGGGGAAGGTCATCGGCGTCGACATGGCTCCCGAGATGATCGACAAAGCCCGCGCCAACGCCCAACAAAACGAGACCGAGGCCGTCGAGTTCCGGCTCGGTGAGATCGAACATCTCCCGGTCGCCGACGGGACGGTCGACGTCATCATCTCGAACTGCGTGATCAACCTCTCGCCAGCCAAACGGCAGGTGTTCGCGGAGGCGTTTCGCGTGCTCCAGCCGGGGGGACGGCTCGCCGTCTCGGATATCGTGCTCAGTGCCACTCCGCCAGCGGGCGCACGGGATGATCTGAATGTAATCACTGGCTGTGCTGGTGGTGCCGCTACAGTCGACGACCTCGAAACGATGCTTGAGGCAGCCGGATTCGTCGATATCAAGATCGAGCCGAAAGACGAGAGCCGCGAGTTCCTCCGCGAGTGGTCCGAGGAGTACGACGTCGAGGAGTTCGCTGTCTCGGCAACTATCGAGGCAACCAAACCGGCCAGCGGCTCGTAACGTGGGTTAACAACACTCGTCGACTGGCTGGTACCGTTTCCGGCGGGCGTCGGTCGGATCAACCGACTCGTCGACGACTCCGCAGTCGACTAACTGCGAGACCGCGCGCTGGACCGTCTCGCGGTTAAGTCCCGTCTCGGCGGCGAGCGTCGACTGGGTTTTCGCTCCCTCGTGACACAGCACCGTGTACAGCAGTTTCGCGCTGGCGGTCGCCTCGGCAACGCAGGCCCGTCCGGTGGGTGCTGCAGCCATCTACTGAGCGGCGAGCAGTTCGTCGAACAGTGCGTCGACCCGGCGTTCGATGTCGTCGCGGATCGCTCGAACTGAATCAAGGCCCTGCCCATCCGGGTCGTCGAGATCCCAATCGCGGCTCTCGCCGTTCCAGGCGGCCGGACAGACGCCCTCGGCCGAACAGCCCATCGTGATGACGAGATCCATCGCCCGTAGTTCCTCGGGTGTGACGGCTTTCGGCGTGCGACCGGAGAGATCGATTCCTTTCTCATTCATGACGTCGACGACCTCCGGGTGGACGTGATCAGCGGGGTCGGTGCCGCCGGTTTCGATCTCGATTCGGTTTTCGGCGTTGTGCTCGGCACGCGCCTGTTCGGCGAAGGCGGTTGCCATCTGCGAGCGGCCGGCGTTCTGGACGCAGACGAACGCGATTTTGGTCGACATACCGAAGTAGTCGCCGTCGAGTGACTTGGTGATTCCGCTCAGAAATTATATACTGCTCTATACCCCACAGTAGGCGGTGACTACTGGCTGGCCCGGCTGGCACGCGGAGCGTCGACAAACGCCTTTTTGACCACGGTCGACAGCCACCCAGTATGACCAAAGACGATCTCCGCCAGCGCATCTGGGACTATCTCGAAAGCGAGGGACTCGCTCGCTTTCCGTTTCCACCGCATGGCCGCATTTCGAACTTCGCCAACCATCGCGAGGCAGCCGACCGGCTGGCCGACACCGAGGCGTGGACCCAAGCGTCGACGCTGAAATGCAACCCTGACGCTCCGCAGTTGCCGGTTCGCAGGCAGGCACTCCGCGATGGCAAAACCATCTACATGGCTGTGCCGCGGCTCCGCGACGAGAAACCCTTTCTGCGACTTGATCCTGACGAAATAGCAGACATCGACGCGGCCACCACCGTCTCGGGCTGTTCGAAACACGGCGTGCCAGTCGACCCAGAAGCGGTGCCACAGATTGACCTCATCGTCACCGGCAGCGTCGCCGTCGACCGCGCCGGCAACCGAGTGGGAAAGGGCGAAGGCTACAGCGACCTGGAGTTCGCCGTGCTCCGGGGGTTCGACCGCGTCGACAGCGAAACGACGGTCGCCACGACCGTCCACGACTGCCAGGTCGTCGAGGACGGTGAGATCGAGACCGGCCGACACGACGTACCGCTTGACCTCATTGTGACACCCACCGAGACAGTCGAGACAGAGACGCAAGCAAGTCGACCGACCGGACTCTACTTCGAGGACCTCGACAGCGAAACAATCGCGGAGATTCCGGTGCTCCAGCGGCTCCAACCAACCGACCAGTAGCTACCGGTTTCTGGGGTCGCGTTTGGCTGCTTCTTTTTGAATCTCTGTGATTTCGCGTTCGGCAACCCCGCCGCTGCCGCCGTGGGCATCCCGAACCGAAACGTCGAGCCGCGAGGGGACAAAGCGGTCATCGTCGTCGGACTCGTCGGAGGCGTCTGCATCAACAAACCGGTCGACGAAGCGACGAAGGAGGGTGGTGGGCATACCTCCAATGTGGGCTGTGTAGTCAATAAAACTTCAGGAGTCGACAAGCCACCGACCTACCCACTCACCGGAGAGTCACCGAATCGGGGCGGTACTGAGTTCTTTAGGGAGCCAGATGGTCCACAGAGCCGTGCGCCTCGTTCAGATCCGGATTCCAGCCGGAAGCCTGGAGACAGTCACCACGACACTCGACGCGGCGGATGTCGACTACGTGGTGACCGAGGAGACGAGCAGCCGCGATTTTACTGCTGTTGTTACCTTTCCGCTGCCGACCAACGCCGTCGAGTCAGTCCTCGATGAGTTGCGCGAAGCCGGAATCGACAAAACCACCTACACGGTTGTTGTGAAGGCCGAAACCGTCATTTCCGAGGAGTTCGACGAGCTCACAGACACCTACAACGAAAAAGAGGCAAGCGAGACCAAAATCGCCCGCCAGGAGCTCCAAACCGACGCCAAAAGCATGGTGTCGGGCCACCGAACCTACCTGACGATGACGGTTATCAGCTCGGTGGTTGCGACCGCCGGCCTCCTGCTCGACTCGGCGGCAACCGTCGTCGGCTCGATGGTGATCGCGCCGCTGATCGGCCCCGCGCTGGCCGCCAGCGTCGGTACCGTCGTCGACGATCACGCGCTGTTCGTCCGGGGGATCAAACTCCAGCTCAGCGGGATGGTGGTGGCGATCGCCAGTGCGGCGCTGTTTGCGGCAGTACTCCGGTACGGGAATCTCGTCCCGCCGGGGCTCGATCCACTCACGCTGGGTGAGGTTCGCGAGCGCCTGGCACCGAACATCCTCGTGCTTGCCATCGCGCTTGGCTCAGGCGTTGCCGGTATTATCAGTCTGATGACCGGCGTCTCGGTCGCGCTCGTCGGCGTGATGATCGCCGTCGCGTTGATCCCACCGGCGGCGGCGATGGGGATCGGCATCGCCTACGGTATTCCGTCGCTAACGCTCGGGGCGGGTGTGTTCGTGTTGGTCAACGTGCTGTCGATCAACCTCGCCGCGCTGCTCGTGTTGTGGTACTCGGGCTACCGGCCCGAAGCCTGGTTTCGGGTGCCCGACGTGCGGAGCGCGGTTTTTAAACGGATCGTGGTGTTGGCTGTTGCAATCCTTCTCTTGTCGTCGTTTCTCGGTGGGATAACCTACGACTCGTATACGACGTCGATTGACGAACAGACCGTCGAAAACGCGGTCGAAGACGCGCTGGCTACCTCGGACGACGACCAACTACGACTCGAAACGACGACAATCACGCACACCGATGACATCGTCTTCAGCGAGGTCGACCACGTCGTCGTTAGTCTCTCCCTACCGGCAGGCGAGCCACCCCCACCGATCGCCGAGCCGATCCACGACGCGGTTGTTCGCGAACTCGGCTACGACGTCTCGGTCGAGGTCCGGTTCGTCGAGATCCAGTCAGTCGGCGGCGACTGATCAGTCGTCGTCATCCAACGTGTCGGCTCCCGACTGCTGGGTGTCCGGCTGCTGGCTCTCTATCGGCGCGGCCTCGTGGGCAGAGCCCATCCAGCGGTCGATGTTGTCGTCGACGTAGCCCCGGCTGCCGAGACCGAACGCGATGCCAAGGCTGATCGCAACGGCGGCGGCGATCCCCCAGGCGAGTGCCTGAGCGAACACGTAGAGGATCTCGACGTTGATCCCCATCGTATCGAGACCGATGACAACTGCCATAAAGTAGAGAAACAGCTTCGTGCCGGCGGCAAACGCCCCGGCGTACGCACTCTGGGTGGCCGCCTGGGTTCGCTTGATCGCATCACCGAGGAAGTCGGCGACGACGAACCCGAAGACGATCACCAGCAGCCCACCAATAAATGCCGGCAGATACGAGACGGCGGTTGCGAGCCACTGCGAGAGCAACGGAATCGCCAGCGCGTTGGCGGCCGCCAGAATAGCGACGGCGTACACGAACCACGCCGCAAGCGTCCCAAACGCGTTCGAGACGGCGTGTTCGGTCCCGCCCAGCATATCCCCGATTGGGGTCTCGAGGACCGCTCGATCCAACTCGACGGTATCCGCAAGTCGACCGACAATTTTGGCGACCGCGCGGCCAACCAGCCAGCCGACAAGGAGGATGATTACCGCACCGACCAACCGCGGGATGAACGCGAGCGTCGAGGCGACGGTATCCTGAAGCCACGTCGGAACGGTCTGGGCGACAGCCACTGATTCGACCATTAGCTACCACCTCCGGTCGGTCGGCTGTACTGGTTTGGGTGAACACGTTGGGGTAGTGGGGTCTGTGTCTCAAACATACGAAATCACACGTTCGACGTTGTCTCTGCGTGTATTTTGTTAGCATGCCGTTTGAACCGTCGGCGACAGCGACAGTTAGAGAATGGGTACCCTGTTCTCTCAGGGCGTAGTGGGTGTCTACCGCAGCGTAGGGTCACCATCGTGTGAGTGTATCGATAGAATACGTGTTTCTGCCAAACGATACGGGCCGACGCAATCGCTTTTGATCCGACCGGGGTGAGAGTAAGTGTAGCTTGGCTGTTCGATCAGCACCACAGACAGCGTGAGCTACTCCTCGCGCGTGGGGAGATCGGGCTCGAAGCCGACGGCCTCGATGGCCAACTCTAGGACTTCCTCGACGCCCTCCTCGTTGGTGACGCTCATATACGCATCTGCCTCAACGTCGGTCGACCGGTCGCTTTTGTTGCAGATCGTCAACACGGGAATATCTCGCTCGGCAAACCGCTCGAGCACCGAATCACGGAGCTCCAACTGGACGTCGAGTGGATAGCCACAGTCGCCCGAGGCGTCGACGAAGAACAGAATGGTGTCGGCCAGATGCTCGATCGCGCCGACAGCCTGTTTTTCGATGTCGTTTCGGTCTTCTTCTGGTCGGTCGAGCAGTCCAGGGGTGTCGATCAGCTGATACCGGATGTGATCGCGCTCGACGTGGCCGATCTGGACGCCCCGGGTGGTAAATGGGTATTCGGCGATCTCGTTGGAGGCGCGGGTGACGTAGTTGACAAACGAGGATTTGCCGACGTTTGGGTAGCCGGCGATGACGATGGCGGGCTCGTCGGGCCGGATGTCGGGGAGGGTTTTGAGCGCGTCGCGGGCGTCGCCGACCGCACGGAGATCGTCTTCGATTTCGTCCATAATGTCCGCAATCCGGGCGAACGCCTGCTTGCGGTGTTTCCGGGCGACTTCGGGGTCGGTTTTCCGGAGTTTTGGCTGGTACTCGCGGCCGAGCTCTTCGATCTGTCGGCTCGCCCACATCACCTCGGAGAGTGATTGGCGGAGTTCGTCGACGTCGACGATGGCGTCGGCGAGTTCGTAATAAAAGGGATCGATATAATCAAAGTCCGGCCATGCAGTGACAACGTTCTCCAGATTGTCGGACGTAATGTTGACCGCAATCGTCAGCATCGACTGTTGGGCCTCGAGATTGGGTTTGGCTCGCCCCGCGCGGGCCGCCCGTGAAAAGGCCTTGTCGATGAGTTCCTCCGACCGAGGGGCCGTCGGAAGGCTCTCGAAAATCATATTCCGTCAGTAGATGCCCAACGCCTAAAAGCACGTCCGTTTGGTGGTGGCGTCGCTCGCCGTACAAAACGGCAGAGAGGAGTAAGCCCCCTTCTGTTTCGACCCGACATTCGGCTAAGCGTCCGGCGTCGTGTTCGGACTACCTTGCGGCCGGCCGTCACGTCGACGACCAGCCGGCTGACGCGGACTTGCACCGGTGAGGATTCACCGTTCCATCCGTTCCTGCCCGTCAGTGATGACAAAGTCACCACGCTCCTCGCGGCTCGGCCGCTCGGAACACCGCGGTGCGTAGCACCACGCATCCCTCTGTGGGTTAGCTCCCTTCCCTTACGGGTTGGTTCGCACACGTCATCGGTCGGGGCAGGTGGTCTCGTTTCTGTTTCAGAGCCAGCCGTCTCCGACTCCGGGCTTGCGCCCGGTCACCTGTCCGAACGGTGGGAGGACTTTCCTCATGTGAGTGGTTGTCAACCAGTGAGGTCAACAGCCTCACACGGGAATCGGGCTCTCTCTACCCAGTTAGGCTATGGCTACGGCTCAAATAAGACGTTCGGTCACTCCGTAGTCACTGACTAACACTGTGCTAAACAAATGGGAAGAATTCAAGTCGGTGCCGTCCATTCGTACTGTTATGTCCGAGGCACAGACCGTCCAGCTAAGCTATGATGACGGTGCACGAGCAGTCGAACTCGCCCGCGAGGCCGTAGAGTCGTATGTCCTGCATGGACAACGGGAACATCCTGGCAGTATGCGAGACGCCTTCTATGCGAGAACGGGTGCGTTCGTCCGCATCCAGTCGACACGTGGTCGCGGCCGACTCCGTGGCTGTGCCGGCGCATATCACGGCTCGGATCAACTCGGCCACGCCATCGTCGACGCGGCGATTCAGGCCGCGTCGGCCGATTCGGCTGGCTCGGAGATCGGCTCCAAAGAGCTGGATGATCTCTCGATTTCGGTCTGTGTTGTCAGTAATACTCTTTTAACAAACAATCCCCTCGAAGACCTCGAACTCGGAACCCACGGTGTCGCCATCGACACCGATAACAAACACGCCTGGCTGTACCCCACACTGCCAGTCGAACAGAACTGGAGCAAAGAAAAGTATCTCTCCTTGGTCTGCCGAAAAGCCGGCGTCTCGCCGGTCGCCTGGCAGGACGACGATACCATGATCACGCTGTTCGAGGGCCAAGTCTACCGCGAGCGACCCGACGGCGGCAGCGTCGAAGAACTCTAAAAAAACCTAGAACTCGACCACTGCGGCGTCTCGGTGTGCGCGTTCGATTGCACTGTCGAGCGATAGCTCGAACTCGTCGACGATAGCACCGTCTCGAATGAGTGGCTCCAACAGTGACTCGCTTTCTGGTGGTGCCGCTGTCTCTCGTAGGCCGACGTGGTGGCCGCCGTCGGCGGTTCGGTACACCGATTTGATGCCCGAGAGCTTGCCGCGTTTGGCGATCGGCTCGCCGTCGACGGCGACGATATCCAGTGCGAAATCGACAGGATCTGCGTTCGAAATGTAGCTTCCAACCCCGAAGCCGTCGGCGACGTCGCGCAGTCGACGGAGGTTGTCAGGTCCGAGTCCGCCGCTAAGGAAGATGTCGACGTCCTCACGCCCGCGGGCGTCGAGTTCCCAGCGGATCTCGCGGACGATGTGTCGGAAATCACCGCGTCGCGAACCAGTTGTATCGATCCGGACGCCGTCGAGTCGGTCGCCGAGGGTTTCGGCTGCCCGGATCACTTCGTCTTTCTCGTCGCTAAACGTATCACACAGTGCGATCCGTGGGACGGAGTCGTCGACCGTCTCGTCGAAGGCTTGCCAGGCGGCCTCCTGGTTGCCGGCACCGAAACAGAGCAGCAGGGCGTGGGGCATCGTCCCACTCGGTTCGCGGCCGATCACGTCGCCCGCGGCGATGTGCGAAAAGCCATCCAGGCCGGCCAACAGCGCGCTCCGTTCGACAACGGCCGTCATCGAGGGATGGACGTGGCGCGCGCCGAACGAGAACAGCGACGAGTCGGGAGCCGCCCGCCGGGCTTCGAGCCCAGCGGTCGCGATGCCCGAGGCATGCGAGAGCAGCCCCAAAAGCGAGGTTTCGAGCCGCGCGAACTCCAGATAGGGACCTTCGATTCTAAGCACGGGTCCACCGTCGAACAGTCGACCCGGCGGGATGGCGTCGACGTCGACATCGTGGCCCGAAAGCAGGGCAGCCGCGTCGTTGATTCCCGCGAGAAGTTCGAACTCGCCGTCGGGAAACTGGTCGGCGGTGACTTCGGCGACGACGGTGGGGTTGCGGTCGGCCGCCCGAAGCGTGTCCTCGGTGCGCTCGAAATACGCGTCGGTCGCCCGCCCCGAGTAGATGGCCTCGGGCGGGACGATATCGAGTTCCGGATCGGTCATACAGCAGGATTTGTCCGGGAGTCTCAAAAAGGGGCTGTTCGGCCGGCCGGTCGGACGGACAGTCGACTGCTCACCGAACGCGTCGACCAGCGATCAGCAACGCGAACAGTGCGGCGAGGGCGGCAGTCATCCCAAAGCCAGGGATGTCGTCGGCGACAGTCGGCTCGGCATCGAGAGCGGCAGGATCAAGCGACGGTCGGAGCTCGAAGAGGCCCTCCTCGGTGGGTGCGTGAACGATCGTCAGCTCTGTGTCGTCGGTCTCAACGGCGTAGGCACCACGGAACGGCCCGTCGTCGACGAGGTAGACGCCATCGTCTGTTTCGGTGGCGTTGTGAGCGTCCAAGATCGCTCCGTAGGCCCGTTGGAACTCCGCTGTGTCGTGGCGGGTTTCCCACGCAATCGTCCAGACGTAGCCGTCCTCGTCGTCACGCTGGTAGGCAACGAGTTCGTCGGCAACCCAGCCAGACGAGGGCTCGGAGACGTAGTTGTACTGTTGGTACTCGTGAGATGTGTCGCGGATCGCACCTGGATCGATCGTCTCGGCGTCGTACTCGCGGGCCTGGTGCCACAGCATCACGAACAGCGAGGCTTCGCCCACTGTTTCGGCCCCATTGATGCCTTGCTCTGGGTATCGCTCCCAGCCGTTGGTCGACTCGTCTGTTTGGTCGAGACTGACAGGCTCGACCGACTCGCGGTGGATGATTTCGCGTGTGGTCTGTGGTGGCTCTTCGAAGCGGTCGTCGACGCCCTCCCACCCCTCGGCTTCGACGATCTCGTGGATGTACGCCGGCCCGTCGGCGTACGGCTGAATCAGCGTGAACAGCACACCGAGGCTGCTTGCGCCACCACCCCCGCCGCCGCTAGCGGGGCTGTCGAAACACTCCCAGTCGGCCTCACAGCGTTCTTGATACTGATATTCGAGCAGGCGCGCCTCGCCTTCGAGAACCCCGTCGACCGCGAGGTCGCTGTCCTGTGTCTCACCACGGAACTGCGAACTCGTCAGATCGTGGCGTTGGTCCTGGAGCGCGTGAGTGAACTCATGAAGCAAGGTCTGTTCGTCGACGGTCGGCGAGTCAGGGTCGGCCGTAATGAGGACGATTCGGTTCTGGCTGGGGAGATAAAAGCCGTTGACTGCGTCGCCAACAGTGCCGTCGATGGCGTCTGCCGAGGAGTCGTCTTCGCCGACGACGAACAGCGCCTTCCAGACTTGGTCGTTCCAGCGGTTGAACGTCTCATCGCCGGAGGCGCTGACGGTATTTTGCGCTTGGAACTCCTCGCGGCTCTGGACCTCTACCGGCACGCGGTCGGTGAACTCCTCGCCGCGAAGGATCTGGACACGGGCCATCGTCCGGGCGACCAGCGCGTCGAGTTCGGCCTCGGAGAGATCAGTTGTCGTCTCGAACTCCAACTCGTCGTCGTGACAGATCCCGTCGACACAACCGAGTTCGTCGACCGTCTCGGTGGTCGACGGTGAGATGGCAGCCGACGGTGAGATGGCAGCCGACGGTGAGATGGCAGCCGACGGTGAGGTGGTCGACGCTGTGTCGGCTATGCCCGCGACACCGACCGGCGCGAAACCCACGGTGAGAAACAGTAACGCGAGCAGGAAGACGAGTGATCGAGTCATGATAGCAGAGAGTCAGCCGTACGCCACGTTGGGGTGGGTCGGCTTTATCGGTTGCTGTTAGGCTACTGGTTACTGGTCGGCGGCCCACTCGCGGGCGTCAGCTTGGAGCTCGCGGTCGCGGTCGGACTCGACGGTCAGCTTGGGAACAGCAGTGGGTGTGCCGTCCTCGCCCAGCGCGACAAACACGAAGACGCTCTCGGTGGTGAGCGTCCGCTCGCCCGAGCGTGGCTCCTCGCGGAACGCCCGCAGTCTGACTTTGATAGACGTCTCGCCGTGCTCGAAGACGTACGCCTGAATAAACGCGGTGTCGCCCTGGGGGATGGGTCGACGGAAATCCATCTGGTCGATGCTGGCGGTCACACAGGTCTCGCCCGCAAACCGCATGGCAGCCATCGCGCCGACCTCATCCATCCACTTCATGACAATCCCCCCGTGGGCCGTCTCGTAGTTGTTGGTGTGGTTCGGCTGGACACGATGGCGGTTTTCGATGAAGGTTTCCTCGACAGTTGGCATGGCGTTAGTAGGCACAGGCTACTTAAAAAGGCCAGCCGATCCGATGGAAACCGTCTTTTGAGTCTCGGGCGTTGGGTCGACTGGCTGATGACGAACGCACCGCTCCGAGACGGGGTGGCTCCTGTCGGTGACGAGCCCTATGAGTGCCGAGGCCATACTTTAGGGGACCGTTTTGAGCAATAGGTGTCGACTGGAGTCGTATCAGTCAACAAAACAGTCTCGGCGATGGATATACATACGTCTGCGGTCAAGGTATCCGATATGTATTCACCACGCAGTCGTCTCTCGAATCAGTTGGGTAGGCCTACTCGATCCGCCAGTAGGAGGTGACTTATGGAGAGTCGAACACGGCTGGTGATCTGTGTCGTTGTCCTAGCAGTCGGTGGACTCTGTGTCGGGACCGCGACAGCCACGGCAGCAGTGGGCGACGGGCCCATCCAGTTCTCACACGAAACAGCCGACGAGACGGCTGTCGACCAACACCTCGAGTCGGGCGGGCTCTACTGGCAGGGCCAATCGCTGTGGCTCGAAGACCCCAACGGCGAGGTCGACTCCGAGCAACTTCTGTTGCGGGAGTACGACACCAGCGACAACGATGTAGGCTCGGTGATTCGAACAATCGAGTTCGAGAACAACGAGACCATGCTGGAGACCACCGATCTCGACGGCACCTATGTTTTGGTGCCGACCGACAGCCGTGATCGAGTTGTCGTGATCACCGATGGCGTCGTCGACGGCACCGTCGACGTGGCGAACGCAGCGCCGTTCGAAAGCCTCGAACAGACGCTCTCGGTGCAGTGGGAGGCCGGACAGGCAGGCACCACTGCGGCCGACCGCGGGATCGAAATCCAGTCAAATCGCGCGCAGTACAACATCAACGTCTCGAGTCCCGAGCTCTCCTTCGAGGAGTTAGAGGCCATTTTCATGGGCGATCGAAGCCTGCGGGCGGACAACGAGCCGTTTGGCGACCGCCGACCGTTCGAACAGCGACATGGGATGTATGATACCCACGCCGACGAGGACGTGATCGTCCTCCGTGGCTTCAGCGACGGCTCGCTGTCGACTGATTTCAGCACGGTTGAGTCCTTCCCGGAAGTGTTCACTGTTGAGGTAACTGACACCGGTGTGAGCCAGACGGCGGCGCTCCCCTCGGAGAGTGGGCCTGGGCCACTGTCGATTACCGCCCGTAGCGTCGACGAGCAGGTCGATCCCGGCGAGTCGGTTGAGATGGCGGTGACCGTCGAAAACGGCTGGTCGACGACCGAAACGGGTGAGGTCGTCTTCGAGTTGGGCGATGCGAGCACGACAGTCGAAGTTACGCTCGATCCCGGCGATTCAACCACCGTCTCCAGTTCGCTCAGCGCCCCGACGACTGAGGGCGAGGTCGAGTACACGATCAGCACCGACGGCGATGAAACATCCGGCACCGTGATGGTCGGCGAACCGGGAACAGACAGCGAGAGCGACGACAGCAGCAGTAGCAGTATTCTCGGGACGATTCTCGGGGTGTTGTTCCCTCAGGCACTCATCGGACTCGTAATGACGCTCCTTTCGGCCACAGCGTTCGTCGTCTGGAGTCGACGGTAGTCGAAACCCAGACCCCCGCGACCTTTTATATGTGGTACCGTGCCAACAGGCGACGGGTTATAACAGGAAAAACAGGAGTGTTCCGATGAGGACGAAGATTCCCGCGAGAGCGGCAATCGCCTCGAACTTCAGCGGCGAGCCGAACACGCGCGCGGTCAGCAGTCGGACCGGTGGGAACAACAGGACCCCACCGAGGAGGAAAAAGACCCCCGCAATGCTCGGTAGCACCGACAGTCCCGAAAGCACGAAAATGAAGCCAAGAGCGTACCCTACTCGCGTGATGACCTCGTCACGCTGGCTTTTCGACCCCGAGGAGCCGCTCTGCTTTTTGGCCGCCTGTTTGATCTGTTTGGTGCGCCGTTTTTGAGCGGCCTCAGTCTGTGGCTCTCCGCAGTTCGCACAGAAGTTGTCCGACCCCTCGACTTGGGCACCACAGTTTGTACACTCCGGCATGCTCGTTGGTGGCCCAACGATAGGTTCCCTCATCAACCCTTCCATCTGTCGACTGGTAGCGTAGAAGTAGATTATGAGATCTGAGAATTACAGCCAGAGTATTAAATAGCCGTAGCGGCCACCATACAGCACTACTGAGGATTCCCTCCGCAACCATGAGCACCCTATCTTTCGGTCCACTGTCTCGGATTGTCGTTCTGTCGGTGGCACTGCTGTTGGTCGGCGGTATCGTTGCAGCCGGTAGCGGCGGAGCCAACGAAGCGACCGGTACGCTCGAAGGAGAGGTGGTCGATGAAATCGGCGAGCCAATTGAAGACGCAGAGGTTGATGTCGACGGTGTTGGGAGTACAAAAACGGATGAACGCGGAAAGTACAAAATCGAAGGTATTCCGGACGGAGAACAAGACATTGAGATTACTGCCAGCGGCTACGAAGATAAAACAGATGAAATAACTGTTTCAACGACAAATTCTCCGGTGACAGAGGATTACACGCTTGATCGAACCACGGGCACCATTTCAGGGACTGCCAGTTCGTCCGGCCCAGAAATCAATGGCGACATACCCGGGGTCAAGATTGAAATTGAACATAAAAACGAGACAGATCAAAAGTTGATCGATGAACTCGACAGGCTTGATGATTCTGCAACCACCGATGACGATGATGTCGGCGAGTTTAGCCTCGTAGTTCCGACCGGAGAGATCACACTGAATGCTACCCAAGACGGCTTCGACACGTTCGAAACTACTGTCACAGTAGACGCCGACGACACGAAAGATCCGAACATAGATATGGAAGAAAACCTAACCAGTATCGAAGGCGTCGTCACCAACACGAACGGTGAGAGTATCGAAGACGCGACCGTTGAAATTGAGAACTCTGATATTTGGCCAGACCTCAATAATGACGAGGTTTTGGACGATAAAACGGACTCAGACGGTGAGTACGAGATCGACAATGTACCCGTAAGCACGACTGGTGAATTGCGGACTATCGAGGCCTCTGCGAGTTCATTTGAAAAAGAAACCAATACAACGGACATCTCCGAGTCGGGCGAGACAATCGATTTCGAGCTTTCGCACGACGATGAGACGCTGGACGGAACCGTCGAAGACGAGTACGGCAACCCACTGAACAATATCGAGGTTAGCGTCGACGGCGAAGACAGTACCACAACCGATGAGGATGGTGAGTACGGCCTAGACGTATCGTTCGGGACACACGATCTGACCGTCGAGCACCCGGATTACGCAGATCAGACGATCAGTACCGAGGTCAGACGAAATGCTGAGGATGATGAAAACACGGAGGATTTCGAACTCGAACGGACGAGTGATGTCCGGCTGAGTATTGACAGTGTCACTCCCGACTTCTGGCAGGCCGAAGACGAAGTAGAGTTCACCGTCTCATTCGACGAAGAAGTATACGAAGATGTCGAGGTTAGCGTTGATGGACCAGACGGTGACTCGCAACAGGTCTACAGCGAGCTGCTTGAGGATGATGAAGATGGTTTCGATGGTTCGGATACCGCCACAGGCTCATTCACCATTGACGACGGCTTCGATGACGGCCAATACACGCTGTCGGTCTCGGCACTCGGCGAAACGGAGAGCCAGACGTTCACTGTCTCAAATATCGTCGACGCCGAGGGAGCGAGCTTCAGCGAGCCGGAGTACCGCTCGGTCGCGGGTGATTTCGTCGAAGTCAGTGTTGATATCGGCGACCAAGACGAGGCCTATATCCTCATCGGCGGTGACCGAGATTCGGACGGCCAGAACTTCGAGAACTACCTGGATGTCCTCCACGTCGACGGTGGTACGACGTTCATAATCAACACGCGGCTCGTCGGGACTGACCGCGACTCCGATGCCGTGTACATCGGCGACGGTGTAACGAGCTACGCCCACTCGATTGGGGCTGACAGCGAACCGCAGGGCGAGTTCGCTGGCGTCTCGTTCCAGAACGAAGGTGGCAACGAGATCGCCTCGACGCTTGCGGAGTTCCGCGACGAGATGGGCTTCGATGATCGATCAAGCCCGCTGCAAACCAGTCGCTACCGGCTGGTTGCCGGCGGCAGTGGGGCGATTGTCGACCGAGACGGCGTCCCAAACGTCAAACAGCCTATCGCCCGCTCTAACCTCGTGCTCACCCAACCTGAAATCGGTGAGGTAACAACGTACACGTTGCCGCCGGGTGCGGCCGACGAGGAAGATATCGGTGGGCTTCTCGGAGACGCAACCGAGGCCGATCTTGTTGCCAGAGGGGATCGGATTCTGATCGAAGTACAGGCCAGCGGCATGTTCGGCGCGCTCATGGATGAGAACGAAGACGCTCCCGACGCCGATGAGATTCCGGTCGAATGGGTCCAGCGGCTACTCGACCGCCACGAAGGTGTGAGTATCGAACTCAGGGACAGCGAACTTGCGGGGCCGAACCGACCGGGCGCAGACCTCCGGTTTTCTGACGTCGCCAGCAGTGATCTCTACGTCCTCCCTGATGACACAGCCGACCAGTGGGAAGGCGACGCGCTCGGTGACGAGCCGGTGATCGGCGGCTTTTATATTGTGATCGATACCCGTGGGAGCGATCCGTTTGACGGTCGACCGACTGACGGCGACGAGCTGACCTTCGAGATCGCCTACGAGTCGCCGGACGGCGAGCGATACCAGTACCAGGACTACTCGTTGGCAGCCGGTGAGAAACCCGATCCGTTCGATCCGGCCGTAACGCCGGATGATGGGGTCGAACACTTCCCGTACTTCGGATCACGAATGACGACCGTCAGCGCGAACAGCTCGTTCGTCTTCGAATACCCAACCCTCGACTACGGCGAGACAACGCTCGACGACGAGTTGCTGGTAGCGGCTGAAGACGGTGGTGTGATCACTGGCGAGACGAACCTCGCTCCAGGCTCGCAGGCCGAAATCCAGCTCGTTGCGAGTAATCGCCCAGATCCACGGCTAATCACGATCGAAGATATCGAGATCGACGAGGACCGCTCTTTCGAGGTGACGGGAGACTTCTCGGCGTTCGAGCCCGGCGAGCGGGTCGAAGTCGAGTTCCACACGCAGGGGCGGTTGACCGAAGACCGCATTATCGACAAACGCGGTGTGCGCGTCGTCGACGATCTGGACAACCCAGCCACCTTCGAGATCACCGATCACACCGAATCAGCTGAGGTGATGCGCGGAACCCGACTCAGCGATATCGAGGCGACCATCACTAACACCGGCGATATCGCCGACCGCCAGCAGGTCCGCTTCGAGATCGACGGCGAAGGCGTCAAACAGGAGACAGTCACACTCGACAGCGGCGAAAGCCGAACGCTGGATCTCTCCGAGAGCTTCGTCGTGCTCTCTCCGGGTGAGTACAGCTACACGATCCGGACCGACGACGACGAACAGACCGGCCAGCTGACCGTAACGGAGGCCGACGACGAGACGGCCCAACAGCTCGATAGCATCGATACGGAAGACGGCACGCTGGACCAGTCGCCGGAAGACACTGGCGACGACGAAGATCCTGAGGGACTGTTCGGACTAATCGGCATTCAGCGTCGAGATATCGCCGTCGCGGCCACCGTGACCGGGGCGATGCATATCCTTGGCCAATGGACCTGAGGAAGGGGTAAAACAGTCGACAAACACACGCAGCTATTCGGCGTCCGTCTCGTCTTTCGGGGTGCCGTCGAGATGGTAGTCGGCGGAGTTGTCCTGTGGATCGTAGCCCAGAATCTCGCGAGTCGGCTCGATGTCGTAGTATTTGCGGTCGTTGTCGGAGATGCCGTAGACGATTTCGTAGCCGTAGTCGGCGGTGACACAGCAGTCGAACAGGTGGGCACAGTCCGTATACGAGAGCCACATCGCCTGGCCGCGCTCGTAGTTTCGGGGCGGGTGGGATTCGGTCAGATTACCGATCCGGACACAGACGACCGAGAGATCGTGTTCGTCGTGGTAGTAGCGGGCGAGGGCTTCGCCGGCGACTTTCGAGACGCCGTACAGATTCGTGGGCCGCGGGAGTTCGGTGCCATCGAGGCGGTACTCGTCGTGATCCCGGTAGATATCGGGTTTGCGCTCGTGTTCATAAAAACCGACTGTGTGGTTCGAGGAGGCAAACGCGACTTTGTCGACGCCCTCTTCGACAGCCACCTCAAGGACGGTTTGGGTGCCGTCGATGTTGTTCCGGAGCACGCTGTTCCACGGCGCGTTCGTTCGGGGATCGCCCGCCAGATGGATGATGACCTCACAGCCGCGGACGGCCTCAGCGACCGCCTGTTTATCAGTGATATCAGCGACGTACACGTCGCTGTTGTCCATACCGTCCGGCAGCTTCCCGCGGGGCAGCGGTTCACGATCCAGCAGTCGCCAGTCGTGGGCATCGCCCAGATCCCGAAGGATGGCTTGCCCGACACGTCCGCCAGCCCCGGTCAGGAGGACAGATCTCGCCATTCATTCGGCAAAGCGTGTAGGATGCCTAAGTATCGCGCGGTTCTGTTCTGTCAGCCGCCGCGGGTCGACAGATGGCCTTTTTATACCACCAGCTGAGGGGCGTCTGTTATAACGTAACCAACGCCCTACTTTTATATTGGTAGCTGAGACGGCTTCCCGAAAGCAAACCCCCTTAGGCCGCCCGTCCGAAGCGAGCGCATGGTTACTGACGCCCAACAGGCCGCCTTCGAGGCCGGCATCAAGTTCGGCTCGCTGTATCATCAGTTCGCCGGCACACCTGTTAGCCCACAGAGCACCCGCAGTCTCGAAACGGCGATAGCCGAGGCAATCGAAAACCAGCCGTTTTGTGAGTCCGTCACCGTCGAGATCGACGACGCGGCCGTCGACGACGCTATCGACCACGAAAACGGCTATACGGAGCTGACAGGGAGCCTGATGACCGTCGAGATGCGGATCGAGTACGAAGCTGTCACGGCTCGCACGCGCATGGAGATGGAGGACGGCTATCCCCTGATGAAATTGGTCTCGGTCGACGAATAAAGCGGATAGAACTAACGAAACGGTCGGTTTCACTTTCACTTTCGGGCTCGTTTTTATATCGACACGAATCAATGATGATATATGAGCCAATCCACTCTCGATGACGACGACCTGTTCGGCGAGGCCGCCGACGAGATGCGCGACGACGTCGAAAGCCACCTCGCTGACGCCCGTGCGGAGCTC
This sequence comes from uncultured Haloferacaceae archaeon, assembly GCA_964581495.1. GTDB lineage: Archaea > Halobacteriota > Halobacteria > Halobacteriales > Haloferacaceae > Halohasta. The sequence continues at coordinate 16,675 of CAZOOU010000002.1, read as the reverse complement.
CCTGCCCCCGAGTCGATCTGGGAGACAGGCGCGGACAACGTGCTCGGCGTGCTCAACGGGCTGAAATCCGCCCTCGATGTTGGCGAAGCAGCCGACCACCTCCGGCAGGCCAAAAAGTGGTTTACCCTGGGGTCGCGGGCGGATGCCTTCGAAAACCCCGACGAACTCGAAGATGAAATCGAGGCTGTCGAGGAACTGATCGAGACCGTCGACAGCGCGGGCGACGAAGTCAGCGAGCTGACCGCGACGATTCCCGCCCTCCGTGGCGACCTCCAGGATGCACACGAGGCCGCCGAAGATGCCGCCAGCGCGGAGGGCGGCGAGGCTGCCGAGGCTGAAAAAGCAGACTAACTGATCACGCCTCGCGGTCGCGCTCGTCGACAGCCGCCAAGAGTTCACAGAGCGCGTCGGCCGCCTGGTCGACTAATCGCGCTCCCTCGTCAGCCGTGCCGTCGCTTGGATCGCCGACAACACCGTTTTCGGAAAACTCATCGGAGTCGTAGGCCAGATTGACGCCAGCAACCCACTCGCCCCAGTGGTCGCTCGCGTGTTCGCCGGCGGTTTCTGCTTCGGATTCATTGATAAGCTCGGGTCGAAGATGCCGGACGACGGCGGTCTCGCGCGGCCCGCCGTGGCCCATCGGAATCTCGCTGTCGACGCTGTCGAACCAGGTGAAGGCGACCGCGTACGCCTCGCCGTGCCGGGACATCTCGCCCGAAACCTCCCGCAGGGCGTCGACGTTCCCCCCGTGGCCGTTGACGAACACGAGTCGATCAAAGCCGTGGTGCGCAAGGCTCTCGGCGGTTTCGCGGACGTACGCCCGGAACGTGTCGGGCGAGACCCACAGCGTCCCATCGAAGGCGCGGTGTTCGTCGGCGATGCCGACCGGGATCACCGGTGCGATTGGCACGTCGACGCCCGTCTCGTTTTTATACGCCTCAACGCCCGCGGCGGCGACGGCCTCGGCGGTCAGCGCGTCGGTGCCAAGTGGGGCGTGCGGGCCGTGTTGTTCGGTGCTGCCGACCGGGATGACGGCGAGATCGGTCTCCAGGTCGGCGACAGCGGGCCACGTCGACTCCGAAAGCTGCATACTCCTTCGAGGGTCAGTGCGATATTTAAACCCCGGTTTGTCGACTGGTCCATTGGTAGACGGCTCCAAACCGGTTTGTGGCTGCCGCCCGTCTCGTAGTAGGCTATGGCTAACACAGGCTCAGATGACGAAGCCGAGATCGCGGTCGACGACACCGACCAGGGAAGCCGCACACACGGCGTCGAGTTCGGCGACCTCGAAGAAGCACTCGAAGACCACGAGTATCCGACGACCGCCGACGCGCTCTTCGAGGAGTTCGGCGACCACGAACTCGAACTCCCGAGCGGCGAAGAGTCCTTCGAGGAGATACTCGGTCCCTACACCGACGACTCCGACCACCAGTTCACCGACGCCGAGGAGGTCCGCCAAGCCGTCTTAAATATGGTCGGCGACGAGGCGGTCGGCGAGAAGGGGTACAGCGACCGTGGGGGCGATCAAGAAGGCGACGACACCCAATCGTTTTAGTCGTCTTCGGCGGCCTCGGTCCGGGCTCCCCGCCGAGAGGCGCGCTCGATGAACTCTTGGGGCAGCGAGTCAATCTCGCCGGCCTGAACACCCCAGAGATGGGCGTATAGTCCATCCTTGCGGATGAGCTGGTCGTGGCTCCCCCGCTCGACGATCCGCCCGTCTTCAAGAACGACGATCTGGTCGGCGTCTTTGATTGTCGACAGCCGGTGGGCGATGGCGAACGTCGTCCGATCGGTCGTCAGCTCGTCGAGACTCCGCTGGATCAGCATCTCGGTTTCGGTGTCGACGTCGCTTGTGGCTTCGTCCAAGACGAGAATATCCGGATCTTCGAGCATCGCCCGCGCGATACAGAGTCGCTGGCGTTGGCCACCCGAGAGCTTGACGCCGCGCTCGCCGACCATCGTCTCGTAGCCCTCCGGGAGGTTCTGGATGAAGGCGTGGGCCTCGGCGGCTTTAGCAGCCTGGCGGATTTCTGCGTCAGTGGCCTCGAACGTTCCGTAGGCGATGTTGTCTCGAACAGTGCCGTAGAACAGATACGATTCTTGGCCGACGTAGCCAATCGACTGCCGCAGGGAGGTCCGGCTCACGTTGCGAATGTCCTGTTTGTCGATCCGGATGGCCCCCTCGTCGACATCGTAGAGCCGCAACAAGAGCTTGAGTACGGTCGACTTGCCGGCCCCAGTTGGCCCCACGAGGGCGAGCGTCTCGCCACCCTCGACGGTGAAATCAATATCGTCGAGAATCGGCTGACCATCTTCGTAGCTGAAACTGACGCCGTCGTACTCAACGCGTCCCTCGTCGACCGCCAACTCCTCGGTTTCGGGGTCGGCCTCCAGCGATTCGGTTTCGTCCATCAGCCCGAAAATGCGCTCGGCGGAGGCCTCAGCGCGCTGGTACATATTGATGATCTGGCCGAACTGGGCCATCGGCCAGACGAGCTGCTGGGTAAAGAGGATAAACACGACGAACTCACCCGTTGAGAGGGTGCCCGTGAACGGTCCCGGTCCGGCCCCTGAAAAGACCCAGTAGCCACCGACTAAGAAGGTGAGAATGAAGCCCGCCCCAGAGATCAGCTGGAGACCGGGGAAAAACCGGATTCGGATCGTGATCGCACCCCAGTTGGTTTCGTAGTAGTCCCGCGAAACGTCGTCGACGCGGCCCGATTCGAACTCCTCGGTGTTCGAGGATTTGATCACCTGAATACCACCGAGGTTGTTTTCGAGCCGGGAGTTGACCGTGCCGACGCTGGAGCGGACCGCGGCGTACTTCGGTTGGATGGTTTTGACGAAGATGTAGGTAAACACCGCAATCAGTGGGACTGGCGACAGCGCGACAACTGACAGCTGAGGATTGAGATAGATCAGATAGGCCGCGATGGCGACGACCATGACGATCATCCGGAACGCCGAGTTCAGCCCGTCGTTGAGGAAACGTTCGAGCTGGTTGACGTCGTTCGAGAGAATACTCATGAGCTCGCCGGTCTGTTTGTCGGCGAAAAACGTCATGTTGAGCCGCTGCATCGTGTCGTAGCTGTCGGTTCGGACATCATGCTGGATGTCCTGGGCGAACGAGTTGAACCCCCAGTTGCGGAGCCAGTGAAACGCCGCGCCGACGACGAACGAGGCGGTGATCAGAGCGATGACGAGCGCGAACTGTTCGGTGGGATCGGTGGGAAGCCAGCCCTGTGGGACCACTGGAAGATCGAACGGTTCGACCTGCTGAAAGAGGCTGTCGATGGCGATCCCAAGGAGGATCACTGGGAGGAGGTCGAGGAGGCGTGCGGCGAGGCTGGCGGCGATCCCGAGGGTGACCGACAGCCAGTAGGGTCGACCGTAGCCGAACAGGAGCCGACGCATCGGGGTGTCGACGCGCTCGCGTTGGTCGGCGAACGGATCGTCCTCGTCGGCCTCGAAACTACTCATTGAGTTCAGTAGTCGGCCACTACCAATGAGGGTTGGCTTCAGTCGGCTGGCGTGGAGGGGCTACCGGTACTCGTCGGGGATTTCGATCCGGTCGCCGACCGCGATGTCGTTGTCAGTCGTGTAGTGGAAAGGGACCTCTAAGACGTACTGGGCGGTGCCGCGGAACGTCTGGTCGTCGTCGACCTCGGCGTGGTGGATCGTCGTGATCTCACCCGTCGCGTCGATAAAGACCATATCAATCGAAAAGGCCATATCCCGCATCACGTAGCCCGGTTCGCCCTCCGAGTCGTGGACGAACAGCATCCCCTCGTTCTCACCGAGCGAGTCGGTATTGCTGAGTCCGGTGTAGCGGAGTGATCTGTTGTCCGCGATTCGGACCTCGATAGTGGCGAGTTCGTCGCCCGTCTCGCCGTCGACTGCCGTCACCGTGGTCCATTCGTAGTCGCCGTCGGCGGGCGTCGACAGCGCGCCGAGACAGCCGGCGAGCGCAAATAGACAACAGACAGCGACGATCAGACGCCAGTCGACGGAGCGGCCCATACGTGAATAACGGCCGACAGAGGCATAGGCGTTGTGCAGTACTTTGATTTACATAACTACAGAAATAAAGATTGAAAGGCCACAAATGTTGTATTTTGTTGTTTTAAAACAAATTTACGTGTGCTAGAAAGACATATTACTGTTCGTTCCAAGTACACTAGAGTGTGTAGATATGACAGTTCATATTACATTGTGGTGGGGAATAAATGACCGCCCCTGAGCAAGACAGGAAAGCGTTGGATCGGCCGGTGCGGACAGATCCGTTACGCCAGTCGAGCAGCCCTGGGATCAGTGCATTCGCCGACGGAACCGAGCAGTCTGCGGTCTGTGTCTGTACGCTCGACGGGACGATCACGGACGCCAGCCAGTCGTTCGTCGACTGGTTCGGTGACCTCGACCAGCAACCTGTCGGCTCGTCGCTCGACCAGTGGCTGTCGGCGTGTGACGTAGCCGACGCCGAGACAGTGGTGAGTCAGCTCCGGGCCGGCGAGACGGTTCGACGAGAGCTGTCAGTGTCCGCGCCGGCCGACGAGCGAGCCGCCGTCGAGTTCGACGCGTCACCGCTCGACGTCGACGGTCGCTCGCTGATTATCTGCGTCTGTCGGGATGCAACCGCCCAGCGGCAGGCCACCCAGCGACACGCCCTGCTGGCCGCGGTGAGCCGTGCCATCGGGGAAGCAGAACGCTACGAGGAGGCACTCGACCGAACCCTGGAGACGATCTGTACGTACACCGAGTGGGCCTACGGCGAAGTGTGGACGCCCGCCGACCGGGTCGACGAGTTGAGCTACACAGTCGGCTACACCGACGACCCGGCGTTAGAGCCGTTTCGAACTGAAAGTACGCCAGTCACCTTCGCGTTCGGCGAGGGACTGCCCGGGCGCGTCTACAGCTCGCAGTCGCCGGAGTGGATTCCCGACGCCTCCGCCGAGCCATGCGAGGTGTTCCACCGCGCGGAGTTGGCCGCCGACGCCGGCGTTCGGGCAGCGTTCGGCGTGCCGGTGCTGGCCGGCGAACGAGTGGTCGCTGTGCTCGCCTTCTTTTTACCCGAGCGGCGGCCGGTCGACGACGCGCTGGCAGCCGATGTCACCGCAGTCGCCGAGCGGCTGGGAGGGCTCGTCGAGCGCAAACAGACCGAGGAGCTGCTGCATCGGCGAACCGAACGCTTAGAGGAGTTCGCGTCGGTCGTCAGCCACGATCTGCGAAACCCCCTGAACGTCGCTACCGGTGCCCTGGAGATGGTTCGAGACGAGACCGAAAGCGAGTACGTCGAGACGGTGGCCGACGCCCACGAGCGAATGGAGGAGCTGATCAAAGACATCCTGGTGTTGGCCAAACAGGGCAAAACGGTCGACGCAGAAGAGCCGATTGTGCTCGCCGACTGTGTCCAGCACTGCTGGGAGACGGTCGAAACGCCCGAGGCGACCCTGACACTCGACACCGACCGAGTGATTCGGGCCGACCGGAGCCGACTCCGACAGATCGTCGAGAACCTGCTTCGCAACGCGGTCGTCCACGGCGGCCCCGAGACAACAGTGCGGGTTGGCGATCTCGATGCGGGGTTGTACATTGCGGACGACGGCCCTGGCGTTCCGGCGGACGAGCGTGAGACGGTTTTTCAGCCCGGCCATACGACACACACCGACGGCACTGGGCTGGGGCTTTCGATCGTCCAGGATATTGTCGACGCCCACGGCTGGCAGATCCGGGTCACCGAGTCGACAAGCGGCGGCGCGCGCTTCGAGATCACGGGCGTCGACTGTGTCGAGTAAGGCGAGTGGATGCCAGCGCGGAAGGAAAACGTTATTCGGTCGCGTGAATTTCAGTCGAGTGCGGGCTCGTGGTCTAGTGGTTATGACGCGGCCTTTACAAGGCTGAGATCGGTGGTTCGACTCCGCCCGAGCCCATTCCTGCTGCGAACACTCTTGTGAGCAGCAGGTATGTACGTGAGGGCGGTCGAACCAGGGAGCAGCTTTGCTGCGACTGAGGTACGACTCCGCCCGAGCCCATCCATCGTTTGTGCTACGGGCTGGCTCTGCTAGCCCTCGACAAGAGCTGGAACAAACCGACAGCGTCGCTCGCGTTGGTCGCGCCGTGATCCACTCGCCTACTTCGTTCGCTCGCGGTTGTAGACAATCGGACAGCTGCTGCAGGGGCCCGACCGCGTGAGAGGTCGACACATCGGCGCGCCGTCTTCGAAATCCTTTTTACTACTATCGCCCTCGCTTCGAGTGCGCCGCCTTAGCTCAGACTGGGAGAGCACTCGACTGAAGATCGAGCTGTCCCTGGTTCAAATCCGGGAGGCGGCATATCGTTTTTAGCCGATTTTCATTCGAACAGCTTGCGCAGCCAACTGAAGCGTGAGCTGTCCCCGTTCCCGCGAGCGGAGGTGTGGTGTCCGGGTGCTGACCACTCGTGGTACCACTTTCCATCCACAGTTCGGGTCGTGTACAACAGCAGCACAGAGCGTCGACATGATTCACTCAGAAAATATAACCGATATGAACTGTGTCTGACGGTGGTTTATTATCGACACTGTACGAACTGTTGGTATGAGTAGTGATACAGCTGAGAGTACGGATGAAAACGGTCGACAGCACAGCGAGCGGCCCGACACCGAAGTGGATACAGACACTGCGTCCAGTCCGTTGACGATAGATCTCCCCGACGGGAGTGCAACCATTGCTGAGGCGATCCACGCCCATCGGGAGATGCTGCACAATCCGAGTGAGAACGGGCTTGCGGCGGATGAAGATATCTCACATCTCTCTGAAGCCGTTGGAGACCTATCGCAAAAGCTCCAGCAGTCCACAAAGAAGCGACAGGAGGCCGACGCAAAAGTCACCGAACTCGAACGGACTGTCTCCCACCAGCAGCGGCAGATCCAGGAACTGCATTCTGTCGTCGAATCCCTGATGGATATTCTCGGAACCTCTGCAGAATGGGACTCGTTCGGATCAGAGACGACCGACCCCGAACACACGAGCGAGTAGCAATCCGTCCGAGTATCGAACCACTGCAATAGACCCGAGTGTGACGTCGACCGCCATCACACGCAGTGGCGGTGTTTCGAGCTTCTATCTCGTTTAAATCCAGAAGGCGGCATCCCGATGCGACGCGATTCTCATTCGAGAAGGTACCAAACTCGACGAAAAATCAAGCCGTCCCCGTTTTCGCGAGCAGAGCGGGCGAATGTCGAAACGAACGCCAGACGTGGTTTAACTCACCGAGCGATACAGGCGGCGAGTGCGGTTCGACTCCAGGAGACAGCACGCTCGCGGGACAACTGCCTACGAGCGGCCACTCAGTGACGACCTGTTGTGCGCTGTCTGACGTCTTTGCGTGAGTACTGATTACAGACACGCCTCGTGGACAGTCTGGTTGGTCTTGTTTGGCCGGCGTGGTTGGCCCGGAACAATCGGGTCGTTGCAGGTCGAACAGCGCAGCTCGCTCGTCGCTGTCGACTCGACTTCGACTTCGGTTTCGGTTTCTATCTCCAGTTCCGTCGGTTCGAGCGTGGAGGTGGTGCCCGCGACGGCGACCGCGCCACCCGCGGCCAGCACGCCCGTGAGTCGGTTGCCCTGGATGAAAGACCGAACAGCAATCGCAGCAAGCGCGATGGCCGAAGCGATGCGGACCGTCTGTCGGTGCTGTGTGATACGATTTCGGAGCCCCATAGCTGTACAAAGGGGCCCGAACGATTAGTAGTTCTCCCTCCCGGCGACAGTCCATCCCAGCAGAGCAGGACCACCGCGCTGAACCGCGAGTTTCGCCAAACAGTCGACACAATCCGGGGCGCACTGGGTCGATCTACCGAATGCACAACGTATAAGTTCAGTTGCCCCACATCATCTGGTGTGACTCCCACCGGCGTCGACTCTGCAGCCAGCCCGTCGACAGCCGTGGGCCCGGACCCGAAACCGAAGCCAACGCCGACAAAGCGAGTGTTCTAACGGCTCGGAGCGGGCGTGGCGTCCCGTTTCGGGTGTTTTTTACCGTCTCCGTAGCGTCCGACGACTAGACAACAGCCAGCGACACCACATCATCCATGACAACCATTGATTTCAGCGGGGTCTTTCCGGCGATGGTGACCCCCTTTACCGCCGACAACGAGATCGACACCGAATCACTCCGCGAAGACGCCCAACGCCTCGAAACAGCCGGCGTCGACGGTCTGGTCCCGATGGGCTCGACCGGCGAGAGCGCGACGCTGAGCCACGCCGAACACGTCGAAGTAATCGAGGCCGTCGTCGACGCCGTCGAAGACGTGCCCGTCATCGCGGGCACCGGCTCGAACAACACCGCCGAAGCACTCGACCTCTCCCAGCAGGCCGCCGACGCCGGCGCGGACGCCCTCCTTTTGATTTCGCCGTACTACAACAAACCCGAACCCGAGGGAATGTACGAGCATTACCGCCAGATCGCCGACGCGGTCGACCTCCCACAGATCGTCTACAACGTCCCCAGCCGGACAGGCCAAAACATCACGGTCGACACGGCGGTCAAACTCGCCGACCACGACAACATCGCAGGCTACAAAGCCGCCTCGGGCGACCTGAATCAGATCTCGGAAGTAATCGAACGCACCCGCAACAAGGAGTTCGCCATCCTCTCGGGCGACGACGGGCTGACGCTGCCGATGCTGTCGATTGGCGCGGACGGCGCGATCAGCGTCGTCGCCAACCTCGAACCCGAACGCGCCTGTGCGATGGTTGGTGCGGCCCTCGATGGCGACTTCGACTTTGCCCGCGCGCTGCACCACGAGTTGGGCCCGCTGACCCGCCAGCTGTTCGTCGAGACCAACCCCATCCCAGTAAAAGCCGCCATGGAGATGCGTGGCTACGCGCCGGGTCGACTTCGCTCGCCACTTTCTGAACTGTCTGCGGAGCACCGCGAGGAGCTGGCCGCCCGGCTGGCTGAACTCGACGACGAGCCCGCAGTAGAGACGCCGGAGGCCGAGAACTGATGGTTCGCATTGCGGTCACCGGCGCGGCAGGTCGAATGGGCCGGGAGGTCTTAGCGGCAGCCACTGCCCGCGCCGACTGCGAGGTCGCCTTTGCGGTCAACCGAACGCCGGTCGACGAGCTGATTTCAGGTGTTGTTATCGAATCAACCGACAACTTCGCCGAACTGCTTGCCGACCACGAGCCAGATGTCGTCGTCGACTTCACTGGCCCCGAATCCGCAGTCGAGTACGCCGAGGCCTGCGCCGAAACCGGCGTCGCGCTGGTCACCGGAACCACCGGCTTCGACGAGACCGGTATCGCGGAGCTGCGCCACGCAAGCGAGTCGACGGCCGTCCTCAAGGCCTCGAACTTTTCGCGTGGCGTCGCCGCCCTTCGGCTGGCCGTGCAAGAAGCGACGGCCGCGCTGCCCGATGCAGATATCGAACTCACCGAAACGCATCACAACGCCAAGCGCGACGCGCCGAGCGGGACCGCCAAAACCCTGCTTGAGGACATCGAAGACGTCCGCGAGGATCTCAGCGAGCGCGTCCACGGCCGCGAGGGCGATGCTCCGCGGTCGACCGACGAGATCGGTGTGCATGCCCGCCGTGCCGGCGATGTTGCCGGCGAACACGAAGTGCTGCTCGGCGGCAAAAACGAGGTGCTGTCGCTGACCCACCGCGCCGGAGATCGGTCGATCTTCGCCGAGGGCGCGCTTGATGCCGCCGACTGGCTGGCTGGGCGGGACGCTGGCTGGTACGACTTTTTCGAGGTCGTCGACACGTAGTCGGCGTCGACCGCAACCGATGGGACTTATTGGATGGCCGAAAAAGCCCGGAGTACGATCCATGTCGACAATCGAATCCGAAATTAGCGATCTCTGGAACCGCTACGACGACGGGCTGACCGCCGACGAGGCAACCGACGAAGACCTTGCGACGCTTGAGGCATTCCTCGAAGCCCTCGAAGCCGGCGAGATCCGATCGGCGGAAAAAACCGGCAACGACGTCACCTCCTGGGAGGCAAACGCCTGGGTGAAACAGGGCATCCTGCTGAACTTCGGGCTGCGCCACACCGAGGCCCGCACGTACGGGGGCGTCGACTACCACGACGTCTTGCCGCTGCGCCAGACCGCCGACCTCAACGAGCGCGGCACCCGAAACACACCCGATGGTACCGCCATCCGCCGCGGTGCGTATCTCGGCGAAGACTGCATTATGATGAGCCCCTCGTTTGTCAACATCGGCGCGTACGTCGGCGACGGCACGCTGGTTGACTCCTGTGACACCGTGGGCTCGTGTGCCCAGCTCGGCGAAAACGTCAAACTCGGTGCGAACACACTGATCGGCGGCGTCTTAGAGCCAGTGGAGGGTGCGCCCGTCATCATCGAAGACGGCGTCTCGCTCGGCGCTGGCTGTCGAGTCACCTCCGGGTTCAAGATCGGCGAAAACTCGATTGTCGGCGAAAACACCCTCCTGACGCCGCGGATTCCGGTGTACGATCTGGTCGAAGAGGAAGTTATCTACGGACACCTCCCCTCGGAGCGACGTGCCTTCACGCGCTACGTCGAATCGTCGGTCAGCGACCACGAGATGTTCGAGGGCGGCGCGTACAAACCGGCAGTCGTCGCTACCGGTGTCGAACAAGAAACGCTCGAAGCCACCCAGCGCGAAGACGCCCTCCGGGAGTAGGCACTGCCTACCGCTGTCGACCCTTATTTTGTAACGGTTGTCAACTTGATTGGCAATCACTGTTCGATCCGGTGGACATATGTATACAAACGTCCACTGGTAGACAACGACTACCAACCCGTCGGCCGCCGACTGCGAACCGAGGCACTCGATTCGCACACATGGCTCTCGCGGGTCGCTTTCGTCGGACACCATCCAAGCCTTATGACACGCCTTACGCACGCAGTCGACTTCGAGAAGTACCACGGCACCGGCAACGATTTTATTATTGTAGACGCAACCGATCCGGTTGCCGACCGCAGTGGGTTTGCCACTGCCTACTGCGACCGACAGACGGGTGTCGAAAGCGGCAGCGACGGCAGGACTGGCGCGGACGGCGTGCTGTTTTTGGATCTCGAAGACCGCTTTTCGCCGCCACGCATTATCATGACGCTCGTCCAGCCAGACGGCTCTGTCGCGCCGATCTGCGGCAACGGCGCGCGGTGTGCAGCCGTCTGGGCGATGGACCGCACCGGTGCCGACGCGGTGATGATCGACACGCAGGTCGGTACCCGCCGGGCGACCCGCGTCGACGACGGGATCGCCGTCGAGATGGGAACCCCGACGGTCGAACCCGACCGTGTGCCGCTGGCCAGCGACCACACCGAGCCACTGATCGAACAGCCGGTCGAGGGCCTGACAGTTACTGCAGTCGACGCCGGCGTCCCACAGGCCGTGGCTTTCGTCGACGATATGGACGGCTGCGACGACATCGACGCGGTCGACGTCGAGTCTGTCGCTCCTGCGGTTCGACACGCGGACGTGTTCCCCGCCGGAACAAACGTCACGTTCGCCGAGCGGATCGACAGCCGGCGAGAGGACGTTCCCCGATTCCGTCAACGAAGCTTTGAGCGCGGTGTCGAAGGCGAGACTGACTCGTGTGCAACCGGCTCGGTTGCAATTGCAGTCGCTGCCCAGCGCACGGGTCGTACTGAGTCGACCGCGCCGGTCGACATCTCACTGCCCGGCGGCGATCTTCAGATTTCGGCAACCGACCGCGGCGAGCTGCTGTTGACCGGCGGGGTCGTCCACCAGTTCGATGGGGAGGTAGCGGCAACGGTCGACGAGTAGAATCAACACATTGAATCAGCGAGCGGTCCGATTCAACACAATGGCAGATCTGGATCTCGCTGACTCGCCCGCTGTGCGTCGGCTTGCCGACTGGGACGACGAGCAACTGGAATCGCTGGCCGCCGAGTACGGAACGCCGCTGTACGTGACTGATCTCGACAGGGTAAAACAAAACTACCGCCGGTTTGCGGCGGCGTTTCCCGACGCCCACGTGATGTACGCCGCGAAAGCTCACACCGGCCGGTCAGTGCTCGAAGCGCTCCTGTCGGTTGGTGCCGACATCGAGTGTGCGGCATGGGGTGAACTCCAACGCTCGATCGACGCAGGTGCTGACCCGAACACACTGCAGTATACGGCGGTTAATCCGCCGGATCACGACCTCGACTACGCCGTCGACCTCGCAGCAGAAGCACCGGGAGTGACGATCACGATTGGCGCGACCGACACGCTCGACCGACTCGCCGAGCGAGGGTACGAGGGCCGGGTTGCGATCCGAATCAATCCGGGGATCGGCACGGGCCACCACGAGAAGGTTGCGACCGGCAACGACGCCAAGTTCGGGATTCCGTACGAGCAGGTCCCAGAAGTTGCCGACCGTGTCCGCGAGGAGTTCGAGCTCGTCGGGATTCATTCCCATGCCGGGAGTGGCGTTCTTACGGACGATCTCGAAGCCCACTGTAAGGCTATCGAGCGCGTCGGCGAGATGGCCCGCCGGGTCGGGAGCCTGGAGTTCGTCGACATCGGCGGCGGCTTCGGTGTCCCCTACCATGAGGACGAACCACCCCTTGACCTCGAAAAGACGGCCGAAATGGTCCGCGAAGCAGTCGGCGAGATCGACGCCCAACTCAAACTGGAGCCGGGCCGCTACATCGTCGCTGACGCTGGGTTGATTTTGACGACCGTCAACACGATCAAAGAAACGCCCTCTTCGACCGTCGTCGGCGTTGATGCCAGCCTTGCAACCCTCATCCGGCCGGCGATGTTCGGCTCGTACCACCCGATGCGGAACGTCACTGCCCCCGACCGAGAAAGCGAGCCAGTCACCGTCGGCGGACCGGTCTGTACGAGCGCGGACGTGTTTGCGACCGATCGGCCGCTCGGCGTCCCCGAACGAAACGACATCCTGGCGATCGGGAATGCAGGATCGTACGGCTATGAGTTGGCCTCACAGTTCCACTCACAGCCACGGCCCGCCGAGGTCGCACTCGAAGACGGCTCGGCGCGTGTTGTTCGTCGACGCGAAACGCTCGACGACGTCACTCGCGTCGAGCAGTAGCGATAGAGTACCCAAGGATATCGGAAAGAGTAGTAGAGCCGCAGTAGTTGGTGGCTACTCGATGCGACGGGCGTAGTAGACGGTGTCTACGCCCTTGGCGCGGTCGTCTTCGATCCGACTGACGCACTCGAAGCCCAGCGAGTCGAGAATCGCGAGATGTGCGCCGTTCGTGCTCCATGTTTTCGTCGACACGGCGGGTTGGTGGAGTGCCGGTGGGAGCGAGTCGAACAGATAGTTGTAAAACGACGTCGCAAGGCCGTTGTTTCTGTAGGCCTCGTCGACTACCAACACAGTGAGATGGTTCGTCGGCGTGTACTCGCCGAGCGGTTCGCTTTCGACCATCGGCTCGAAGGAGGCAAACCCAACCAGTCGGTCGTCGTCGAGCGCGCCGATCATCGGCCGATTCAGACAGGCCGAAACGTAGCCATCGATTTCGGTCGGACCCGCCTGGCCGCTGGCCCGTGACATTCCGGCGCGGTCGGGAGACGTCAGTGGCGGAACGAAGCTGTCGTCGCTCGCCACAAGCAGTCGTCGAACGTCGGTGCGGTAGGTAGCTGGCTGGCTGATGGATCGAACCGTGGGCATACCAGCGAGTCTGGAGCCGCCAGTCTAAACGCCTCGGTTCTGACAGCGAAGACTGTCTATTTCAACAATCAATCCGTATTACACTCAATTTATAATACACATTTATTATCCTGTACTCAAAACGACCAATGATGGCTGTGTTTAGAGTCCTCCATGTCGACGACGATCGGGCCATCGGGGATCTCTTAGAGGCATATCTCGAAGAATCAGTCGACAGAGAGGAGTTTTTGGTCACCACAGCGAGCAGCGTTACCAAAGCAAGGCAGGTGCTTGCAGCACAAGCGATCGACTGCATCGTCTGCGACCAGCAGATGCCCAAAACAACAGGGCTTGAGTTCCTCGAAGAGATTCGAGCCGAGGACCCCCACACGCCGTTTATTCTGTTTACAAACAAGGGCTCGGCCGACATGGTCAGCGAGGCCATCGAGGCTGGCGCGACCGACTACGTCCGCAAGGGCGCGAACCACGAACAGTACGAGGTGTTGGCAAACCGGATCGTCAACGCCGTCAAACAGGAGCGTGGTCGAATCGCACGAACACAGCTCAAAGAGACAACGGCGGTGATCTCCGGGCTCTACTCCGTGCTCCACGAAACCGATCTCACGGTCGACGAAAAGTTCGACCGCGTCCTCGAAATCGGGGCCAGAGAGTTGGGGTACACGATCGGATACATCACACATATCGCAGATAGCTCGCTCGAAATCATCGCCGCGGTCGGCGATCACGACCTAATTCAGGAGAAAAATACGGTCCCGATAAGCGGTATGTTTTGCGAACAGACGATCAACAACGCCGAGCCAGTCGCAATCAACGACACCGTAAGCAACGCACAGTGGGCTGACTCCAAGGCGGTCGAACAGACTGGGTTTCGGTGCTACGTGGGCGCGCCGATCTTCGTCGACGGCAAGGTCACTGGCAGTCTCTGTTTTGCCAGCGAGCAGCCACAGGACAAAACCACGGTCCAAGACGACGAGCTAACGGTGAAAACATTGGGCCAGTGGGTCGGCTACGAGATCGAGCGCCACAACCACGAACAGGAACTCAAACGCCAGATCGACCGGCTCGAAGAGTTCACGGGCGTCGTTTCCCACGACCTCCGCAACCCGCTCAACATCGCCCAGGGACGGATCGAGATCGTCAAAGACGAGTGTAGCTCCGATAGCATCGGTGCAATCGCCCGCGCGCTCGACCGAATGGAAGCGATTATCGAAGACACGCTCACACTCGCTCGGCAAGGCCAGACAGTCGACACCGAGGAGATCGAACTGGTCAAAATCGAGTCGGTAGTCGATCACTGCGAGGAAATCGTCGATATCGGTGACTCGGAGATCCGGCTGGTCGATAGCTTCAGTCCGCAGGCCGACCGCAACCGGCTCTACCAGCTGTTCGAGAACCTGATCCGCAACGCGGTCGAACACAGCGAGACGACCGTAACAATCCGGATCGGCAAGCTCAACGAGATGTTTACGACCACCCGTGCCCAGACCGACGGCACGTTTGGATTTTACGTCGAAGACGATGGTCCTGGCGTTCCGGAGGCAAAACGACAAGACGTCTTCGAACCGGGTGAGTCGACAAACCCAGAAGGGACCGGGTTCGGACTGCCGATCGTCAAGCGGATCGCCGAGGCCCACAGCTGGGAGGTCAGTCTAACCGACAGCTTCGATGGCGGCGCGCGCTTCGAATTTAAAAACGTCCGGTAGTTAGTCGAACCGAATCTGAATGTTCGTCACCGGGAGTCGAACCGTCTCTGGCTCACGGATGTCGCCATCTTTCTCGACGGAGAGATCAGCGGTGACGGTGTCAGTAGACTCGTTGAGATCCACGTTCTGATACCCCTCGGATTCGAGCTGCCGGGCCCAGCCGTCGGCCCGCGGCGACTCGACCCGAATCGCAAGCCGGTTGCCGTCGGCCTCGACTGTTCGGTTCGCCAGTGTTCGCGTCGTGGGTCGACGCTCGCCGACGACCTGTGCGGTTCGGTCGCCGCCGACGGCGGTGGTCGACGAGCCAACTGAGGTGGCGGCCACCGGCACAACGGCAGTCTCGTCGCCGACAACGAACGGGAGTGGCGACCGAGCGATCGATCCCGAGCGACTGCCTCGGAAGACGACACCCGACTCGTAGATTACCTCGCCGCCGTCGCTCTGAAACACCAACGGCCGGAAGGTTACGTTCTCAGTTTCGCCGTCGACGAACGCATCGCCGTCCCATTGGCCGACCGTGATCGTCACCTCTTGGCCCACGCCGATGGTGCCGCCAGCCAGGCGGATCTCGGTCGCCCGACTGGGGTCCTCGTACCGGCTGATATCCCGGAAGTTGTCGGCGAGCACGTCAAAGGCCCGTTCGACGTTGGCGACCTGCTCGGCGTCTTGGCGGTCTTCGAGCCCACCAAACCCGAAGACGGTGGCAGTCGCAATCGTCGTGACGATAATCGAGAAGACGAGAATGTAGCCCAGCGTCTCGCTGACCGCCCGCTCGTCGGTGCTGAACGCTGCGGTCGGATTCATGATCGGACCTCCAGCTGGTCGTCGGTCGAATTGTAGACGAGCCGGAGATCGCCGCCAGCCACTTGGTCGCTCGGAGCAAGTTCGGTGTCGGGTTCGGGATAGTCCACCGTCACCTCGACATCCGGGTTCGACGTCGACAGCGTGATCGTGTCACTGTCGATGTCGACGAGATACCCCGTTCCGGCGACCCGGTCGGGGAGTCGCACCGTGAGGTCGACGGTTGGCTCGTCGGTGTCGGCCGCGCCAACAACGGCCAGGCGGTCGGCCTCGTGGATGTTCGAGGCCAGCTGGTTGCCGATCACCGTCAGTTCGTCGTCGATGACCTGCTGGGATTGCGACTCCATCAGCCCGCCCGCACCGGCGAGCAATACGCCCATCAGCAACATAGCGACCGTCAGCATCAGAATATAGCCCACGGTCACCGAGACGGCCCGGGAGTCAGCAGCGACGCTCATCGTGGCTCTCCTGGCGCAACCCGCGCCGTGGTCTCGAACGTGAGGTCCTGGCTCTGGTAGCCGATGTCGACGGTTACTGAGTAGA
>CAZOOU010000001.1:0-62716 GCA_964581495.1 uncultured Haloferacaceae archaeon | reverse complement strand
GCGTTTTCACTACTCTTTTTACTCGCAGGAAAACGGGCTGGGAGGGAGTTGAACCCCCGACCGTCTGGTTAAAAGCCAGACGCTCTCCCTAACTGAGCTACCAGCCCTCATCGTATTTTATCCTGCACTTGCTGATAAGGGTTTTTATCACCGGCGACTACGACGGCGATTCACACAGTCGACCAGACTGACAACACCGACCGGGCTACTGGGAGTCCGCAAAGAACTCCGCGAGTGCCTCGGCGACAACATCGCCCGGCAACCGGTTTTCCATCGACGCTCGATGCCGTAGCTCGGTGTACACATCCGCCGGCAGCTGCATCGACAGCTCGCCGGGTGCAATGCCGTGGTCTCGAAGGGCGGTCTCGGCGGCAGTGCCGTTGTTGATCGCACTGGCGACCGACCGGATATCCCGGACCGTCAACTCGGCGTCGAGACTGGCCCACGCCAACAGATACCGATCCTCGGTTGGAACGCGGGCGATATGCTTGGCCGCGGTCGGTGCAATGTGTCCGCGAGCGACGTGTCGACGGATCGACTGCGGGAGGTCGTGCACGCGTGCCCACTTGCGGATAAAGGAGACCGTCACACCGTCGCCGGCCCGCTCGGCGGCCGCTTTATATGAGCCAGTCCCGCGGACGAGCGCGGCACAGGCTGCGGCCCCTCGCAGCATCAACACATGATCATTGCCGCCGACCGCCCCGGTCGCGAAGTCGTGGACGACCGTGGCGGCTTCGTCGACGCTTTCGGGGTCGTCAGGATCGAAGCCAACAGCCTCGGTGGCGCGCTCGCCAGTAATTTCGGGGTCCGCCCGGACAACCGGCGTCCCGACCGGGGTTTCGCGGTCAGTGCCGTACTCCTTGCTCATTGTGCGGTCCAATGGCCGCGGTCATTAAAAATACCCTGTTCAGGTGTGCGTGCTGTGCAAAACCGTCCTCGGATCAGTGCGGCCGTCCCCGGTCGATCTCGGCCAGTAACTCGGAGGCAAAACCAGCATATCAGCGTGCCGTCGACCAGAGATAGCGTCGACAGTCAGCTACGGACAGGGGACACCGGCAGCATTCGTATCGGCGGCATCGTCGGGCGCATCATCGGACGAATCATCGGCGGTCTGCTCTCCGTCGACTGTGTCGGTGTCTTCGGCTTCCGCGTTGGCGTCGGCGTCGCTTTCGGCGTCGGCAGCTGCACGCTGTTCGGAGAGATGCTCCCAGATTTCAGTACAGCCGGCCCCATCCGAGAGGTTCGACAGGTGGCTCGTCTCGTCGTCGCTCATTGGGCCGCCTCCGTCTCGGTGGCGGCGTCGAGTTCGGCTGTGACTGCTGCAGAGACATGCGTTCGTGGGTTGTACGTTGCGGTCATCGATACCGTCTACACAGGGAGTACGGTTAACCGTCGTCTAACCCGTAACACTGGCCCGCGCTCAGTAATGTAGGATGATGTTGCGGCTATCAGTGACGCAACAACTGAGCGAAAACCGCCCGACGACGGTCTGTTTCGACAGCCAACGACTGTCAACGGTGCGGTCAGTGATTGCGGTCGGCGACTGATACAGGCCGATGGAGCACGAAGGAGATCCAATGAGCGTGGCTCTCCGAATCCTCGACGACGGTGCGTGGCTCTCTGTGAACGATCAACGCCGGGTCAGCGTGAGCGAACTCTGGCGGCTTGATGCACCGGATTTCTGTTCCTGCGAGCTTGTCGACTTCATCGCTGAAGGTTTCACTGAGGTGAGTGCCGACGGCCGCGATGTGGCAGTCACTACCTACGGTCAGTGTATCGCCTGCGGAGCGAGTGGTGTGCCCGGCAAACTCCCGGTCGGCCAGATTCGTCACGGCGAGTACACTGGCTACGATCGCCAGAACATGGTTCTGCAGCCGATCGAACGCCGAGAGAGCCGATAGCGGCAACAGTATCCGGTATACGCAACCACCGGGGAGGGTTGACGCGGTAGGGGGCTGTTTACGTGTGGGGACAGTGAACCGTAGTATGCCAACTGACGTTGAGCGATGGAAATCTGAGGTCTACGGCAACGAGATCCGCGAGCACCTCTATCGGTTTGCAGAAGAGGGCTGGGACGCGATTCCGGACGACGAAAGCGATGCGTGGTTCGAACGCTTCAAATGGTGGGGACTGTACCACCAGCGAAACGGCCAAGAAAGCTACTTCATGATGCGGATCGGGACGCCAAACGGCGTGCTCGAACCGGGCCAAACCGAAGTCGTCGCCGACATCGCCAAAGAGTACGCCAGCGGCCCCGTCGACAATCCAGAGTTCGGTAACGCCTACGTCGACTGGACGACCCGCCAATCCATTCAGCTCCACTGGATCAAGCTCGAAGACATCCCGGAAATCTTTGAGAAACTCGAATCCAACGGGCTTTCGACCCAACAGGCCTGTGGTGACTCGTGGCGCAACATCGTCGGCAACCCGATGGCCGGCAAGGCCCCGGAGTTCGTCGACGCCCTGCCCGTGATCCACGAGCTCAACGACCGGTTCAAAGGCAACGAAGACCACTCGAACCTCCCCCGAAAGTGGAAGGTCTCAGTTACTGGCGCGCCCGACGGCTCCGGCCAGGGCGACATCAACGATCTGGCGCTCGAACCCGCCTACAAGGAGATCGACGGCGACGAGGTCCGTGGGTTCAACATCGCTGTCGGTGGCGGTCTCTCGCGCAACGAGCCACGCATCGCCCGCCAAATCGATGTCTTCGTCCGCCCCGAAAACGCCGCCGACGTGGCCGCGGGCATCTCCGCGCTGTTCCGCGAACACGGCGACCGCGAAAACCGATACAACGCCCGTATCAAGTTCCTCATGGACGAGTGGGGTCCCGAAAAGTTCCGCAAGACGCTCCAAGCGGATTTCGTCGACTTCGAACTCGAAACCGCTGGCGAGGATCTCCGCGAGCAGTACACCTACAACGCGGGCGGCGAGGAACACGGCGATCTGATCGGTGTTCACGAACAGCGCGACGGCAACTACTACGTCGGGCTCAACGTGCTCGTCGGCCGAATGGGTGCCGACGATACCCACGAACTCGCCCGACTTGCCGAAGAGTACGGCTCCGGCGAAGTCCGGATCAGCCAGCGACAGAACGTGATGATCACCGATGTCCCTGAAGAAGACCTCGACGACCTGCTCGACGAGGAGCTTCTCGAACACTACTCACCCGATCCACATCCGTTCATGCGCGGCTCGGTCGCCTGTACAGGAACCGAGTTCTGTTCGCTCTCGATTGTCGAGACGAAGAACCGCCAGGTCCGCTACGCCCGGTGGCTCAAAGAGAACGTCGAACTCCCCGAGGGCGTCGAGGACTTCCACATCCACCTGTCGGGCTGTACCGCCTCGTGTGCCCAGCCACAGATCGCCGACATCTCGCTGCGCGGAATGAAAACCCGAAAGGACGGCGAGCCGGTCGAGGCACTCGACATCGGTCTGGGCGGCGGCCTCGGCGAGAACCCACACTTCGCCGAGTGGGTCGGCCAGCGTGTGCCCGTCGACGAGGTTCCCGGAGCGATCAAGAACCTGCTGGCGAGCTTTGAGGATCAGCGCGAGGGCGACGAAACGTTCCGGACGTTCATCGCCCGGCAGGACGAGGAGGAACTCGAAGACCTCATCGAACCCGAAGAGACCAGCTACGATGATCCGTACATGCACAACACGAAGATGACGTGGTATCCGTACGCCGACGAGGACGATATGGATGCCTCGCCCGCGCCAACCGACGGCGACGGCAACCCAATCGCGCCGGCTGACGACTGAGTAGTCACCTCTTACTTTCTGTTAGCTACTGTTTACTCACGTCAAAGTCGACAACGCGACCCACGTTGTCGACCGTGGAAACGACAAGCGTTAACCGACTAACCGAATAGTCGGATAGTATGGCACTCGGGGGGACGGTCGCCGAGGCGACCGAGATGCAGACCGACTCCGTGACTGCAACGGACCGGGCAGACGAAACTCGGTATTGCCGGACAGTTGAGTACGTCACTCTGCCACGCGCCCAGCGCGCCGATTGTCGACTACTGTGTGAGCCTGGGGCCACCGAATGAGTTCGTCGACCCGTGACCGCTCGGTCAACGTCACCGACGGCCCGCTGGTCAAACCGCTTGTTATTCTTTCCCTACCGATCGTTCTCACCAACCTCCTGCAGGTTGGCTACAATCTTGCCGATACGTTCTGGGTTGGTCGACTGGGCCAGCCAGCAGTTGCGGCGCTGTCGTTTTCGTGGGCGATCGTGTTTCTCGTCATCAGCCTCTCGCTGGGGTTTTCGATCGCCGGTACCGTGCTGGTCGCCCAACACAAGGGGGCGGGCAACCTCGACCGCGTGGGCCACGTCGCCGGCCAGACGATCTCGCTCGTGGTTGCCGTCTCGTTGCTGTTTTCGGTACTGGGGTATCTACTCGCACCGTGGCTCCTACAGCTGGTAGGGGCTGTTCCCGGCACCGACGAGTACGGGATGGCAGTCACCTACACCCGGACGATGTTCATCGGCATCCCGTTCGTTTTCAGTTTCTTCGTCTTCCAGTCGCTGCTGCAGGGCTGGGGTGACACCCGAACGCCGCTGTATCTGATGGCGTTCGGCGTCGGACTCAACGTCGTCGTCGACCCGTTTTTTATTCTGGGCTTTCAGGACAACGTCGTCTTCGCGTGGACGGGCTTGGAGTCGCTGGAGGCACAGCTGTTTGCGGCAACCGGCTTTGCCGGGTTTGGCGTCCAAGGGGCGGCAATCGCGACGATACTCGCCCGCGGAATCGGTGCGGTGATCGGCATCTGGCTGCTGGTCTCGGGGTCGGTCGGTATCACGATCTCCGTGGCTGATTTCGCTCCCGATTGGGAGACGATCCGCCGCATCTTTTCGATCGGCGCGCCCGCCAGCCTGGAAGTCAGCACGAAAGCCCTCAGCGTGACGATTCTGACCGCACTCGTCGCCATCGCCGGCGCGGAGGCGGTCGCCGCCTACGGCATCGGCTCGCGTGTCACCTCGATGGTTGTGTTGCCCGCGCTGGGGCTGGCTCGTGGGGTCGAGACGGTAGTCGGCCAAAATCTGGGTGCCCAGCAGGTCGACCGCGCAAAGCGAGGCGTCCGCATTGCGATTGGGATCGTCATCGGCTGCTTTCTGGCGTTCGGGCTCGGCGTCTATCTGTTCGCCCCGCTCATTGTCAGTATCTTCGTGACCGGCATGGGTGCGGCGACGGTCATCGAAATCGGTGGCGAATATCTCCAGATTGTCGCCGCCAGCTACGTCTTTCTCGGGATGTTTTTCGTTATTCAGGGCGGGTTCCGCGGCAGCGGGCGGACGCGGCTGGCGCTGGTGTTTGCCTTCGTTGGCTACATTATCCTCCGGTCGGCGTTGGCGTACCTGCTTGCGGTGCCGCTAGGCTGGGGTGCGACCGGGATCTGGTACGGCGAGGCCGCCTCGAACGTGCTGATGGCGACGCGCGCGCTCGCGTACTTCCGTCGTGGGACATGGGCCAACCGACTCGTCGGCGAGCAATCCACGCCTGAGTCATCGGGAGACGACAGATCGGCGGTCGACGATCCGTCGGAACTGACGGGCGGCGAACGGCCAGTAGACACCGATTAACTAATTGGACAGGGTTCCGCTGTCGCGTCGATCGGCCACTCGACTGACGAGATAGTACGGATCGTCGACGATCCGGCGTTCGAGAAACGCCTGCGTCTCGTCGACCGCGAATCCACTGCGGGCGCGGTGCCAGCCGTGCGGTAGGAAGACCATAACAAACAGTCGAACGGTCCCCAACGACTGCATGAGTATTATGCACCCCACGATCGACAGCGGCCAGCGGGTCAAGCGAGGCCTCGACCGATGACTGTACAGCGAATCGACCGCCGCCGACATCCTGATCAGTAATGCGTGTTCAGTTCGACGTAACGCATCCGGCCCATGTCCATCTGTTCAAACACGCGATTCGAACGCTGGTCGACGAGGGCCACACCGTCGCCGTCGCCTCCCGAAACAAGGAGGTAACGACGGAGCTGCTCGACGCCTACGGCATCGAACACACCCCACTGTCGACCAAGGGGACGACGACAGCCGAGCTCGTCTCAGAATGGACGCTCCGTGAGTTCCGAACAATCAGATACACTCGGAAGTTCGATCCGGATGTCGTTGTCAGCCGCGCGCTACCGTCGGCAGTCCATGCAGCCGCACTCACCGGCGCCACCAGCGTCGTCGTCACGGACACCGAGTACTCCTGGAAGGTGGCGAAACTCATCGCGCCGTTCGTCGACTACTGGTGTACTTCCGAACACTTCAGCCAGGAGTTCGGCGACAACCACCACTACCATCCAGGGTTCGACGAGCTCGCGTATCTCCATCCCAACTGGTTCGAACCCGACGCCGACCGGCTCCGCGAACACGGCGTCGACCCCACTGAGACGTACTTCGTGCTTCGGTTCGTCTCGATGGGGGCACACCACGACATCGAGCGCGCCGGCTTTTCAGGCCACGCCAAACAGCAACTCGCCGAAGCGCTCTCCGAACACGGGACGGTCTACATCTCTTCGGAGCGACCGTTGCCGCCGGAACTCAGCGCGTTTGGCGTTCCTGTGCCGCCCCAAGACATCCATCATCTGTTGGCGTTTGCGGATCTGTTTGTCGGCGACAGCGAAACGATGGCCACCGAGGCCGCGCTGCTGGGCACGCCGACGATTCGAGCCAACTCCCATGCAACCGACGAGCAGTTGGGCGTGTTCGTCCAACTCCAAAACCGCGGCCTCGTCGAGTCAACCGCCGACGAGGAGGCGGCCCACGACCGAGCCATCGAGCTGGCGACAACAGCCGGCGTCGACGACCAGTGGGCCGCCCGACGCGATCGACTGCTCGAAGAAACCGTCGACGTTACCGCGTATCTTCTCGAGATTATTGCCGACGCAGCCGACGCTCACGAAAAGCGATGACGACAACACAATCCACAGCCACGACGACAGCCGACAGCGACCTCCGGATTTTGAGTCTCGTCACGAACCACCGCGCACGGTTTTATCTCCAACAGATCGAATCACTCCGCGCCCGTGGCATCGAGGTCGACATCGTCACGGTGCCGGACAGAGACGACGAATCCAGATCGATCACCGATTATGCGCGGTTCTATGCGGCAGCACTGCGAGCCAGCCGCGGCACATACGATGTCGTCCACGCCAACTACGGGCTGTCGGCACCGCCCGCAGTTCTCCAGTGGTTTCATCCAACCGTCGTCTCGCTGTGGGGAAGCGATCTGCTCGGCACCTACGGCTCGGTTGGCCGGTGGTCAGCCACGCTCGCCGACGAGGTGATCGTCATGTCCCCGGAGATGGCCGCCGAACTCGACTGCGAGTGTCATGTGATCGCTCATGGAATCGATCTCGACCGGTTCCGACCCGAACCACAGGACATCTGTCAGACCGACCTCGGCTGGGACCCCGAGGCGTACCACGTGCTGTTTCCGTACCCAAAATCGCGGGGTGTCAAAAACTATCCACGGGCTGAACGGATCGTCGACGCCGCCGCGCCGCGTCTCGACCGCCGGGTCGAACTTCATACGGTCAGCGGCGTGCCACACGAGAAGATGTACACATATATGAACGCTGCCGACGTGCTGTTGTTGACCTCCCAGCGGGAGGGATCGCCCAACTCAATCAAGGAGGCAATGGCCTGTAACCTCCCGATCGTCTCGGTCGACGTCGGTGACGTGGCCGACCGGCTCGCGGGCGTTTCGCAGACGGCGGTTCACACCACCGATAGCGAACTCACCGAGTCGCTCGTCGAGTTGCTGGCGGCTGGCAAACGGTCGAACGGACGAGAACAGATCCGCGAGATCAGCCTGCGCGCCCAGATCGACCGTCTCGTTGCAGTCTACCACCGTGCGATCGCATCACGGACCTAAAGAATATCGTACATCGTCACCCGCCAGTCGGCAGGGTCGGTGGGCAGGTCCGCACTGCGGCCAGTCGGGGGCCACATCATGTATTCGGTTCCCAGCGGAATCCAGTGTGCAGCCGGCTGGTTGGCTGTCGACGCGACGACTACATCAGCACCCTGCTGTCGGGCGTGGGCTTCGACCGCATCGAACAGGGTGCGTGTGATCGACGGCCGTCTCCATGTCTGTTCGAGCACGCGACATTCGGTAAACCCGTCTTTATCAAGGACACCGGCGACAGCGAAATCAATGAGCGTGCCGTCGGCATCACGAGCGACAAACACTGTCGCCGAGGGATACGACAAGCAATGTTTCAGTCGCTCGATTGATCGACTGAAATGATATTTTCCTGTGAGTTGTGTCTGGAGCAGTTCGTGAAGTTCAGAGACAGTCGACGCGGCGGGCACTCCATCGGATTGAGTGATCGTCACCGTCGAATCTGACCGCTCGCCGTTGGATCTGTTACCAGAGTCTTGGTCCGCATAACCCCAGTCAAGCGCCGATTTTTGGCCGTCTGCTGTGGTTCGATTTGGGTCACCATACAGTCGATCGGCGACGGTCGCCATCGAACGTGATACGAGATTGCTCCGAGTGAGTGTTCGGTCGACGGCCGACAGATAGCCGATAGTGTTCGATAGCGTATCGTTTTCTATCATATATTTAGAAAAGACACGAGACGGAGAGATAACCGACGCATAGACGGGAAGGCGAAACCAGTTCCAGCCGTTTTTCTTATGGTGTTTAGTGGTGATCTTGCCCGCGCGATTAAACGTCACCAGACAGTCGGCATCGCGTTCGGTTTGGGCTCGGGATTCCTCCAGTAGTTCCGTATAGTATCCTCGACCGCGATAGGCCTCCGCAACTGCAGTGCCGCCGTGAATATGAGTCGACAGCAACTCGCCGGTCGGCGTGTGGATTTGGTGACGAAACACGCGGCGTGCGGCTACGATACGACCTGCATCGTTTCGGATGGTAAAGTTGTCTGCCTGCGGTTTGTAGTCCGGATACGCAGTGTATTTCCAAGTGAAATACGCCTCTGATCCCCACCCTTCAAACGCATCCGACAGGAGGCTGTGTAGCTCCGAGCCGTACTGTTGCATCGGTACGGTAGCTGTGGGAACTCTCAGCTATAGTTATACGAACGATACCACACTGAGCGCGAACAGGTGGTTGTTACCAGTCGTATAGATACAAACCGGACCGCAGCTCCGAGGAGATCCGGACGGTCGATTGAGCGAATCCACTCTGTTGAGAATTAGGACGGTGACTTTTTATCCATGCCGCCCCGTTAGTTACC
This sequence comes from uncultured Haloferacaceae archaeon, assembly GCA_964581495.1. GTDB lineage: Archaea > Halobacteriota > Halobacteria > Halobacteriales > Haloferacaceae > Halohasta. The sequence continues at coordinate 53,500 of CAZOOU010000001.1, read as the reverse complement.
AACTACTCTCGTCCACAATCCTATAGGAGACCACTGATGACCACGCATACCAACTCAAAACGCGCCACCGTTGACGTTATCAACTTTTGGTGCGTTGCCGTGTTGGTTATCTCAGCCGCATCAGTTGCGGGTGTCGTCGGCGCTGCGGTCGTCACCGGCGAGTTTGAAGACCGGAATTTCAATACCGATGCAGAGACGACAGCAGCCAGCGTGTTAACCGAAACCCAACCAGATGGCTCGACCCGAGTCCGATGGGCAGACGAAGGAGAGGCACGCTCCTTGCGGATTATGGTCGACGATGAGGAAGTAGAAACGCTCAATTTTGTCGGCGATGAGGCAACCATCCAGAGCGGAAGCTTTGAGGTAATCGCAGTCAACGCGGACGGCAGCCAAGAGGTAATCGAATCTCGCGGGTAGGCCGCCAGTAGGGACATCCTAAACAGTCGACTCGAATCTGAAATTCGATTGTAGCTGTATAACAATACGTGTCTGTGTCTGTAGAGCTAGGAGATGGATCTCACTCGACGCCACGTGTTGGCGGGGGCCTGTGGCATCGCTAGCGGGGCTACAGCTGGCTGTCTGTCCCGTTTTCGGCCGTCCGACGGAGGGATTCCAGATGAGGCGGTCGATATTACAGACCACGGCGGTGATCCGACCGGCGAAGAGTCCATACTGCCGGCACTTGAGTCGGCTGCCGAAGACGCAGCCGCGATCTACTTTCCGAGCGGTCGGTACGCGCTTGGCGAGACGTGGTCGGTCGACGGCTTTAGGGAGTTGTCGCTTTTCGGCCCGGAAGCGACGATCGTTGTCGACGAAGGCTTCGAAAGCCATCTGTTTCATCTTCACAGCCGAGATCGGCCTGCAACCCTTCGGGTCGAGGGGTTGTCGTTCGATCTTACCGCGCCGTCGACGGGCGGTCGGGTGTTGGATGCCCAGATCACCGATGACCTCGTCGTTCGTGATCTCAGCGTCACCGGAACCGTAGACAAAGGCCCGAATCTCTTCCGTTTTGATGTCACCGACTCCGATGGGGAGGGACTAATCGAGCGACTCTCAGCACCGGATGGAGCCGCAGCAGGCTCGACGATCTCCGGCTGCTATATCGGCAACAGAAACCAGGGCGATATTCGTTTTATTGACTGTCGTATCGAGGGGTTTCCGGACAACGGCCTGTATGCTGATCCACCCGGTGGCCGCATGGTCGTCCGCGGCGGCTATTATGCCAACAGCGGCATCTCAAACGTCCGCGTGCGGGCCGGCTCGCTCGTCGAGAACGTCCACGTGCGATGTGATCACTCTCCCGAAGGGTTCCGAAATATGCGAGGAATCAGACTAACCAACTACGCGCCGGATCCGGATGCTCCTCCAGCAGTCGTCAGAGACTGTACGGTCGAGATTATCGACGCCTCCAGCAGCGATGGAGCCATCGAGCTGTCGTCGGATCTCAACGCAGCAGAAGTGTACGATACCGAGATCCGAATCGATGTCGACACCATCCACGCACTCAGAGCCAAAGCACCGACCGAATCGGTCGCTGACAGCGACTCTACCACCGGGTTTCAGTGTGAGAACGTCCGGATCACGGGGTCGGCGGCAAACGACTCGGCGGTGTACATCGTCGACAGAGACGGCTCTCGGTTCGATAACCTCTGTGTCCACCAAACAGGACAGAACCGAAACGGGATCGAACTCCTCCGATCGAACGACAACACCGTCGAAAACAGCTACTTCAATATTACCGGCGAGCCGGTCGTCCTTCGTGAGTCGACATCCGAGATCACGTCACTACGAACACAGCCAATCGAGGCCGATAGTCTCGCGCTGACGGGATCCGACTGTGGATGAGTCAGCTATCCGTCGAGTAGGATGTCACTACTGTAGCGTATTCGGATGCTACCAGCCGCAAGCAACGAACAGGCCGATATGCGGAATCATCGCAGAAAAGGCGGCTGCGTGCGGTCTGTGTCTCATGGTTGTGACGGCGACCCACACAAGGCGATACATAACAAAGGCGGTTTCGGCGACAGTGTCTGACAGTTCAGCCTTGTATCACCTGCTTGGTGGCCAAGGCTTTCACAAAGTATGAGTGATACGAGACGCCAGGCGACGATACTGAAGGTACTGTTGGCAGTCGGCTTTCTTGGGTTTGCGATTGCGCTTGTGGCCGCCCACAGCCGACCAGCAACGGGGTATGAGCTGTCGCTCTACCGGTCGACGCCAATTACATTTTGGATCGGCACTGTCGTTGCGGGTGTGATCGGACTTAGTGCGGCGTTTGCACCCGGAGTCTCCCAGCGACTCCGGACGGCTGGCTTCGCACTCACAACGAGTGCCGTGATGGCCGTCTTCGCGTTGCCGATTATTCGAGGCTATTTCTATTATGGTGCTGGCGATTCGATGACACATCTGGGATGGGCACGCGAGCTCGAAGCAGGAACCGGAAGCACGTTCGGGTTTATTTATCCCGCCGTTCACTCGCTTTCGACGTATCTGACTGTGCTCAGTGGGTTCGAGTTGACCTACACGCTACAGTTTATTCCGCTTGTCGTCTTCCCCCTTCTGAGCGTCGTGTTTATGACGTTCTGTGTGCAGTATCTCACTGACAGCCAGTGGGCAGTGCCGGTCGGGATCGCGACGGGGCTTTTGTTGGTTCCGGTCAACAACCTCTCGGTTCACCTGATGGCCCACCCCTCCAGCCAGGCGATTCTGTTCGTGCCTCTGGTCCTGTATCTCGTTTTTCGGTTCGTCAACGAACAGTCAGACCGGTTTGCATTCGCCACGCCGACCGGAATCGCGCTTGCGATCGCCTGTGTCGCACTCGTGTTCATCCATCCACAGGAGTCGATGAGTCTCGTGTTGCTGTTGGGTGCGATATCGGTTGTCCAGTTCAGCTACAGACGGTTTCGACCGACCGACAGAATCGCCCACCACAGACCGATCTACGCCCACACGCTGGCGACGTTTCTCGTGTTTGCCTCGTGGCTCCCACAGCATGATCGGCCGATAGACCGAATCGGGTTCGTTATTGCACAGTTCCAAGAGGCCGGCACGACAACCGGCGGCGAGGCAGAAGCCCAAACTGCTTCGCTGGCCGCGCTCGGCGGCAGCATCGAAGAGCTATTCATCAAGCTACTGCTCGTGACGCTGATTGTCGGGCTGTGTGCGGCGGGGCTCGTTGGGCTCAACATGCTGGGTCGACTCGAGAAAAAAACCGCCGGGCGCTCGGCATTGGTTACGTATCTCACCGCAGGGTTAGTTCCGCTTGCCCTCGTGTTTCTGATCGTCTTTCTTGCCGATCAGGGTGACCACTACTTCCGGTTTATGGGCTTTATAATGGTCTCCGTAGCGATTCTCGGGGCCACAGCAGTCTCGGAAGCCGCTGACAGAGCGAGTCTGTCGATCTCACGAAAAACCGTCGCAAGCGGGCTCGTACTACTGTTTGCAGTCATGTTGGTGATGCAGGGGCTGGCTGTCCACCCTTCGCCGTACTATTATCAGTCCAACAACCAGGTCCCCGAAAGCTCGATGGATGGCTATGAGATCGCCTTCGAACACCGCGCCGAAGAGACGGCGTTCGTCTCGCCGAGAAGCGGCCCGAGACGGTATGTCGACGCCTACTACGGTCGACCGACCGCCCGCGAAGCGATGAACTTCCCCGGCTATCGAACGGGGGTCAACGAAACAGCGTTCAATGAGAATCTGGCAGAGTTCTATGATACTGATCGGTATCTGGCGATACGGGAGGCAAACCGACAGATCGAAACCGAGCTCTACGAGGGACTCCGGTTCAGCAGCGATGGCTTCGACCAACTGGAGCGTGAATCCAACATCTACCGCGTCCAGGACAACGGCGATTTCACACTGTACCTGCTCCGCAACGAGGCCTAATCAATGTCGTTTGCCAACCGCATTGCCAGCGGCGTCAAAGCCAGTTTCGGCGCGCGAATCGTCGACATCATCACCAACGCGCTGCTGTTGTTGATTCTCACGCGGTTTCTGTTTACGACCGACCAGTATGGCCTCCTGTATACGGTTATTTCGGTGGTCGGTGTGGCCTCGATGTTTGCGACACTCGGCTTGCCCTCGTCGGCTGCTCGCTATGTAACAGAGTACACCGAAACCGATCCCGCACAGGTGCCACTGATTCTCAAAGCCTCTGTGGGGTTTATAATCGGATTTGGGTTGGTGACTGCCGCCGGACTCGTTGTGTTCAACACACAGATTGCCGCGCTCGCCAACGAGGAAGCGATCGCACCACTGTTGTTTTTAGCGGCGATATATGTGGTCTTCGAGTCACTCCACCAGTATCTGACGAGCATTTTTCAGGGGCTCAACGAAATCGCACTGAGCGCAGTGGTTACTGCGACCGCACAGATCGGTCGACTCGTGTTTGCGGTGGGGCTTGTTCTCATTGGCTTTGGTGTTTGGGGCGCGTTGGCGGGCTATCTGCTCGGGTTTGTACTGTCGGTTGGTGTCGGTGGCTGGCTGCTGTATACGCGATTTTATACGCAACTGCCGACTGCCCCGAGCATCGAAGATGGACTCTTACGACGAATCGCCGAGTACAGCGTGCCGCTGACAGCCACGCGCGGGGCGACCGTCATTGACAAAAAGATAGACACCATCCTGGTGACCGCGCTCGCCGGACTGACGCCGGCGGCATTTTATGCGGTCGCAAAGCAGGTCTCGGATGCCTGTGTTGCTCCGGCGAGTTCGCTCGGATTTACCATTTCGCCGGCGTTTGGTGAAGACAAAGCCGGCGACCGTCTCGAACGCGCTGCGCGACTGTACGAATACTCTCTGGAGCATATTCTGATATTTTACATTCCGGCCACCGTGGGGTTGATCCTGGTCGCCGAACCGATGTTGCTCCACATCTTTGGCCCGGACTATCTTGGTGCAACGACAGTAATACAGGTATTTAGCCTGTTCATTCTGGCCAACTCGGTCAACAAGATCACGACCGACAGCCTGGATTATCTGGGTCGGGCTCGGATTCGAGCCATCTTCAAAGGCGGGATGGCGATCGGAAACGTCTCGCTCAACCTGCTTTTGATCCCGATCTACGGTGCGACCGGTGCGGCGATGGCCTCGGTTGTCACCTTTGGTTCGTACACGATTCTGTGTGTGTACATCATCAAAAGCGAGCTACCGATTCGGTTTACTGAGGTGACTCGCCCGGTCGCCCGTATTTTCGCTATCGCAGGGGTTATGGGAGCCGGTGTGTGGCTGCTGTTGCCGTACGTTACCGGTGTGGTGACGCTACTTGCGGTTATTGGCGTTGGGTCGGGCATCTGGTTGACGCTGTCGGCCGCCTGGGGTGTGATCGATATCGAACAGCTGTGGTCGTATGTTGCTCCCTCAACTACGGAGTAGGCTTGCTCGAAGGTGGCCAGTTCGTCGACTCGCTCGGAGCCGACCGCGGGTAGGCTCTCCCAACTAGTGTCCACAAAACAGTGCGTCGACGCTGGAAGACGCCGAAAATACAACAGCGGCGCCGAGAGAACCAGAGAGGACGCCGAAAACCAATACCAGTAGTATCGCAGCTAGTCGTCCGAGGGGATTTCGGATTCGGCGGTCGACTGGCTGTCAGGTGACTGGCTGTCGGCCGATTTGGTTTCAGCCGACTCGGTGCCGGTAGTTTCAGTCTGCTGGATGCTGTCGCGGATCGCCTCCTGGAGTTTCACCGTCCAGCGGGCCTCGTCAACCGAGACAGGCGGTTCCGTATCCGTTAGCAGAGCGTCGGCTTCCTCGTCGAACTGGTAGTAGCTCCCGTTGCGTTCGATCGCCGACTCCCAGTTGCCGGCGCGTTTGTCTTTAAGAACGACACCGACATTTTCGGCTGTCCCGCGGACGCGGTCGACGATCTGGTCGATGTTGTTTTGGGCACGAGCCAGCGGCGACGCCTTGTAGTCACGGTCGAGTCGAACGAGCGTCTGGGAGACGAGATCGGCCGCCAACGTCGACTCCGAGCCGTGGACGTACAGAATGCGGACGGGTTTCGTTCCCGAAAGCATCTTGATTGTACAGAGCGCGCCCGATTTGCTTACGTACTGAACCTGCGCGCAGTCGTAGCCGAAATCCATCTCGTACTCGCCGAGGAGACTACTCTGCGCCGACACATCCTCATCGCTTCGTGGAAGCCCGCCGGCATTGAGCCCGAGATACAACGGATGGGGAAGCCCCTCTTCGAACTCACCGCCGAGCAGCTCGAAGTTCCAAGCTCCACGGTTTTCGACATCAGGTTCGGTCGAACCGGTGTACAACAGGTCGACGCCGCGGATCTGTCCGAGTTCGCCCGACTCGATCTCTTCGAGGACACTGCGCATCACGAGCCCAAACTTGTGGTTGTGGACGACCGAAAACGGTACATCCTCCCGTTCGGCGACCGCCGCGAGGTCTTCGAACTGCTCGATTGTTTCGGTGACTGGTTTCTCGACCAGCGTCGGAATGCCGGCTTCGAGCGTCTGGGTCGCTACCGCCAGATGCGTCTGTGGCGGGGTACAGACGTGAATCCAATCGAGTTGCTCGGCATCCAGCAGCTCGTCGACATCGAAATACGCCTTGATGCCGTACGAACGGGCTTTACTTCGAGCGGTTTCCTCATCGAGATCACAGATTGCGACAAGCTCTGTCTTTGGGTTTTGGGCCAGTCCGGAGAGATGATTTTCCGAGACCGTCCCGCCGCCGATAACTGCGGTGCGAAGAGACATCGACTACGTATGCGACGACCGCCTATATTGTTATAGGCCGCTATCCGGTTTCCGACCCAGCCGTCGGCCGACACGCGGGGCTGTCCACAGATCATCGCTGATCGCCAGTAAGAACGTCTTTCCGGTAGTTGGCTATTCCTACCAGCACCAGCCGAGCGTAATGTCGACCCACGACAGCAAGTGATGTTGTCGGCGCGTCGCCGACGGTCGACGCCAATCAGTGCAGGGATTTATTCGTGATGTCGTTGGCCGACCGGCCAGTCGCTCCGGGGAGGCCGCCTGAGATAATGATGGACACAGAGCCCGTCCGAACGGAGTAAGCCGAACATACGATCAGAGTTACTGACAATCAGTACTACCCACCTATAGAGTATCGAACATACAGACCGGATGATGGTTATCCAATTGGTCAGAATAGTTATTTGTTAAACGTGATCCTACGATGTATGGCCAACAGCCACAATCGAAACGGGGACGGAGACGGCCATACCGGACGCAGCTGTCTGCGTCTCGGTATCGGAGCTGCGGTGGCGGTCAACACTGGGACGACACTGCCGGCTGCGGCAACGCCGACTGTCGTCGACCTCGCCGAACAAAGACCCATGGACGACGACGAAACCGATGACTACCTCGAGGACAACACCGAGGGCCGGATTCCAGTCGTCGGCTGGACAGGCGAGGCAATCACCGTCTCCGGGGTTTCGGTGGGCTGCTGATGGGGTCGACAGCGGCAGACTGGGAGGCAGTGCCGGCCGATCCGGACCCACAGCGTGATCTGGGGTATCCGTCCGGCGACTGGGAGATTATTCGGACGACGTGCCGGCGACAGTCACATCTGTTGTTTCTGCCACAGGATCAACAGCTCCTCGAACAGGAGGCGTTTGTCATCGCCAGTGAGTCTGCGGTCGTCGAAACAGTCGAGCATCGGTGAGTCGCTCACGTGGGTAGAGTGCTCGTCAGGGGCTCAGTTGCCCGCCGAGCGGCCAGTAAGTGTTACATACTTATGTTTGTAATACAAAAAGAACTCTTGGTGGCTGAACGGTGATTTACCACCGGTTTTAGGTGGTAATCATCTCCTACTGGCCGAATACCGTCACTGGTAGACTGCTCGAAACCGAGTGTCTAGAGCCCGCAAACTGCACAACAGAAAGGCTTTGTAATCCTCATACTTAGCGACGGGCTACACGATTGTTATCATGACCGACGAGATCACACCAGATACCTTTGAGCAGCCAGTCGACGAGCTCGATGAACAGCGACACACATTCAGTTACGACCGGTCGGAGCCACACTCAGTTGGTGTCGCCATTATTCGAGCTGTTGCATCAGTGAGTGATGTCGACGCACTATCGTTGGAGCCACGACTGTACGACGTAATCGACCCGGACGCCCTCGAGCGGCTGTTGAGTGGCGGCCAAGCCGATGGCATGGTTCAGATCAGCTTCGAGTTCGGACAGTATCTGGTAACCGTAACGAACAACGGGAAACTGGTCGTTCAGTCGTTTGGTCGGTCCAAGCTGTAACTCATGAGGGATGAAAAATGGGCCAGTACCTCTACATTTTTATATTAGTGTGCTGAACAAAGTATTGCATGTCTGATTGGCTGACCGAGGAGGAACTCGATCGCATCTCACAGTTCGTCGAAACGCCGGCGTACGCACGGCGTCCTGAGATGCTGCTTCCGAACTCCGAGGACGACTAACGGTCCCTACTGATCGCCCGCAAACTACACACACGTTCGTGTGCCCTCCTGTCAGTGGCGTAGGTCACTGACACTGTTTCTGTCTGCTCCGGCGTCGCAAAATAGACAGCCAGCGGCGTCAATCGATGAGGTTTTTTGCCTGTATCTGTTCCCACAGCTCCTCGCCACGCTCGGTGACGCCGTAAACTCGCCCTTTTTTCCGTTCCTCGGGAACGAGGAGTTCGACAAGTGTTCGTTCGCGCAGTCGACCGAGTGCTCGTGAGACGTGCGTAATGCCGATCCCGGAGTCTTCGGCGATCCGAGAGGGCGTCGCAGGGCCATCAGCAAGTCGTTTCAACACCGCTATCCGATACTGAGAACTAATCACGAATCCGATCTCGTCCCAATCTTCTGCCATATGTTTTCTCTCACTCATTGTTTGTGCCGCGGAGGTCCCGTTGCTGTACGAAGGCTGGCATGCAGGCCAACACCACTCGTCAGGAGCCATCCAACACTACTCGTCGACGTACCGAATCCATTGCGGGGACACACAGGCCGCGACCACTGTGCGTTGGATCTATCGATCAGTCCCGCATCGCGCCACAGCCTCTGTGACTACTGACCCCTTCTGTACATATGAGGTTGGCGATGCTGCACCTCTGTTACAGACTGTTTACGCGTCTGTTTCGGCTAATTCTCAGTTGCTCTCTCGTTTGGATCATCTTACCAACTCGGTAACATCGGCTGAAACCGTCATGGTTGTTTGAATAGGTTGGGGCCAGAACCGAGCAGCGCTGTTGCTCCAGTTTCCAGCCGCTGAACTGACTGAAACGCTACTACGATAATTATAACAAAGCGGGTTGGCTTCCAGCCCAACAGTATGGACGCACTCTACCAGGAGACAACAGACGGCCGCCAATCTCCGGAACGACAGTGTCAGAGCTGTGGCACGTATGTCACCAAACAGTTTGTTCGTGTGTTCGGCGCGAACGATGGCTCGCTGTACGGCTGTCTGAACTGTGTGACGCTCCGAGATCTCCGAGAAGGAGGCGGCAAACAGCCATAGCAACTACTCGCTTTCGACGAGATTCGCTGGGAGATCAGTTCGTCCTCGACGGACCGACAGGTAGTGGGCGGCCGCAATGACACCGAACACACCGAGCACAAGCGCGCCCAACAGAAACTGGATACCCGTCGAGACGCCAACAACCGCAGCAAGCACATACAACAGTAGTCCGACCCCCGCCAGCACCAGATAGTAGTACTGCCAGGGGCGGTCGGTACCCTGTTTTTGAAAGTATTCACCGATCTCGCCGGCACCGGAAGCCAACTCGACCATTCCCGTTTCGGCGTCGTAGCTGACCGCGCCTGCGTCCTGCAGTTTTGGAATGTGCGTCTGATACAGCGAGACGTAGGTTCGCTTGCGCTGTTGACTGGTGAGTTCTTCGGTTGACACCTCGTTTTCGATGGCCGCGATTTCGGCGGCCAGCTCGCTCAGCCGAACGGGCCCATCGGCGCGCTCGAGATAATGCAAGACGAACCGACGCCTGGAGTTGCTCAGAAGGTCAAAGACCATATCTTGTGACAGGGAGTGATACTCGGAGTCGGACATTCGATATCTGATTGGTTGGTAGTTGTGTGGTTACCCGACTAGCTGCCGGGGTGACGTGAGATTCGATTGAAGACACACCGGTGTTATACTTTGTTACGGGTCTATTATTTTGAGTAGGACGTTATTTCTCGAGCAGATAGTCGACGGGGAGCTGCGATCATCTCTCCGGAGAGAAACGCGGCGCGTCGACCGTCTGTCGATCCCTCAGCAGCCAACAGACCGGACATCGCGTCGTGCGTTGTCACCGGATCGGCGCGCAGTAGGAGTCATATACTGCAGTAAGGAGAACCATAACAAAGCGATACCGCTCGTCGATGTGAACAACCAGCTATGGATCGACCGAACTATCAGCCACACCACGACGTCCACGAGTCGCGCAACGAATGACGCTTCGAAATCCAGCCGACTCCTCGGCGAGCGTACAGCCTGCCCGGACTGTGCCGCTCGATATGGTCGGGGTCTGTCTGTTCGCGCTCAGTAGTGTCGTGGTCTACTACTTCGTGTCGCTTCCGGCACTCCGGTTTCTGGCCGCGGTGCCGCTGTTGTTGTTTCTGCCAGGGTACGTTATCGTCGGAATACTGTTTCCGCGTACTGGTCGGCCACCGCAGGAGGCCAGCCGAGAACTCGCGCAGCCACTGTCGACGGCGCGCAACCTCGATCGGGTGACGATTCCAGAGCGGCTCGGCCTTTCTTTGGCGTTGAGCGTGGCGATCGTCCCGCTTTTGGCACTGTTGCTCGAAATCCTTCCGGTCGATGGCTTCAGTGGCGTGATTCTCCCGACGCTGGTTGGGTTCGTGTTGATCGGCGCAGGCCTTGGAACCGCCCGACGGTTTCGAACACCCGCCGACGATCGATTTTACCTACCAACGGCGGCGATCACGGCAGCGATCTTTGCCCCGCTTTCGGACTCGATGCCGCGGGCCGAACGGATCGCAACGGTCGCGCTTGCAGTGACTGTTTTGCTGGCCGTCGTCTCGGTCGGCTACGTGTTCGCAGTCCCACAGCACGGCGAACAGTACACCGATCTCCGCGTGCTCACGGAGTCGGACGGCGAGCTGACGTTCAGCGACTATCCCGACGAGCTATCGACGACCGACGAGACGGATCTCGTCGTCGGTATCGACAACCGCGAACAGCACACTGAGACGTACACTGTCGTCGTCACCGTCGATCAACTCATCGACGACGGAGACGGGATAACGCCGATCGAGTCGACCGAAATAGATCGGTTCGAGGCCACACTCGACGACAACGAGCGACGCCATCAGCCACAGACAGTTACATTCGGCGCGACGGGCGAACACAGGCTCAACTACTATTTGTACACCGAAGAGCCACCCGAGACAGCCGACAGCGAGACAGCTTACCGCCACGTTCATTTCACCGTAAGCGTGGTCGACGGTGGGCTGGACGTCGATGAGCAAGAGGCGTTCGACAGTCGTCTCGACACCGACGATGCAACAACCGAGCCGATCAGCCACGAGCCTCCAGCAAGCGGGGGTCAAGACGAATAAGCCGCCGGTAAGTAAGCTACTACTGGATGCAATGGACTCATAACAAAGGCCGAAACCAGTCTTCTGTCTGATACTGCATCCGTGGCCGCTGTGTCACGGCTGAAATCGACCCTCATCATGTATCCCACAGACACTACAGTTGCGTGCAGACCCGCACCGCTCACCAGCGATGATTATCGGGAGGCAGTATGAGACAGATTCCGATTGCTGATCCGGATATTGGCCCCGAGGAACACCGTCGCGTCGAGGCCGTTCTCGAAAGCGGTCGACTGGCCGATGGACCGACAGTCCGGGAGTTCGAGTCGGCGTTCGGCGGGTTTTGCGGCGTCGAGCACGCTGTTGCGACCTCGAACGGAACGACCGCCCTCGAGACAGCGATTCGCGCGCTCGGCCTCGGTGAGGATGATACAGTGCTGACGTCGCCATTTTCGTTTATCGCCAGCGCGAACGCAATCCGGCTGGCCGGTGCCTCGGTCGCCTTTGCGGATATCGACCCCGCGACCTACAACCTCGATCCCGAGGCCGTCGAAGCAGTCTTGGCGGACCACGACATCGATGCGATACTCGCGGTTCACCTGTATGGACTACCTGCTCCAATGGGTCGACTCCGTGAGCTGGCCGACGAGTACGACTGTCTGTTGATCGAAGACGCCGCCCAGGCCCACGACGCGGCGATCGACGGCAGTAAAACCGGATCGCTCGGCGATGCAGCCTGTTTTTCTTTTTATCCGACGAAAAACATGACTACCGGTGAAGGTGGGATGGTGTTGACCGACGACCAGGCAGTCGCCGACCGCGCCGCCAGGTTCGTCAACCACGGCCGAACCGACAGCTACGAGCATGCGACTGTCGGCCACAACTTCCGGCTGACGAGCATCGGCGGGGCCATCGGTCTCGCACAGCTCGAAAAGCTTTCGGAGTATACGGCTGCGCGACGGTCGACGGCCCACAAACTCACCGAGGCGCTCGAAGCGGTCGACTCCGTAACTGCGCCGACCGAACCGGATGGGTTCACACACGTCTATCATCAGTACACCGTCCGAACCGAGAACCGAGCCGCGCTGCGGGAGTATCTTGCTGCCGCAAATGTCGACACCGCAGTCTACTATCCGACCCCGATTCACAAACAGGGGCCGTACGAAGCAATGGACGTTCATGCGCCCGAAGCCGAGCGAGCGGCCAATCAGGTCATCTCGTTGCCGGTCCATCCAGGCCTTTCGACAACTGACGTCGACCGGCTAACGACACTGCTTGCTGCCTACGGTCGGTTCGACGACCCTGCGGCCGCCGAGCCACCCGCCATCGTCGAACAGAGAGGGAGTTCGGATGACTGATCGGCTGTCGGTTGGCGTCGTCGGCGTCGGAAGCATGGGTCAACACCACGCCCGTGTGTATCAAGAGCTGCCGAGCGTCGAACTGGTCGGTCTCTCGGATGTCGACAGCAAGCAGGCCGCCAACACGGCCGAAAAGTACGGCACTGTCGCGATGTCGTTCGAATCGTTGCTGGGTGTTGCCGATGCGGTTTCGATTGTCGTGCCGACAGCGTTCCACTACGAGATGGGAATAACCGCGATCGAGGCCGGCGTCGATCTGTTGATCGAGAAACCGATCACCGAGGATCCGGCAGCCGGCAGAGAGTTGGCGGCCGCTGCTGAAGCAGCCGGCGTAACGCTCCAGGTTGGGCACGTCGAGCGATTCAACCCGGCGGTGCGGACACTGTCGGAGATCGCCTCCGAACTGGATATCATCGCACTCGACGGCCAGCGGCTGGGACCGCCAACCGGCCGTGAGATCGACGACGGCGTCGCACTCGATCTGATGATCCACGATGCGGATATTCTGTTATCAGTGGTCGACTCGCCGGTTGCGGCGGTGTCGGCAGCCGAAACGGCGGGCAATCAGTATGTGGCCGCCACCGTCGAGTTCGAAAACGGTGTTGTGGCGACGCTGACCGCCAGCCGAGTAACCCAACAGAAAGTCAGGTCGCTGTCGGTGACCGCCGAAGACTGCCGAGTCAACGTCGACTACATGTCCCAGTCGGTCCAGATCAACCGTCACTCACTGCCTGAATACATCGAGACGAACGGTGATGTTCGCTACCGACACGAAAACATCATCGAGCGCCCGACTGTCGAAAACGGCGAGCCACTCAAAAAGGAGCTGGCGTCGTTTGTCGACTGTGTTCAGACAGACCGCAAGCCAGTTGTCTCGGCGTCCGATGGAATTCGCGCACTCGAACTCGTCGAGCGCGTACAATCAGTTGCCGCAAAGGAATGATCGACACAGTGCGCGACAGACAGTCTGACCGACCGGCGGTTGGCGCTGACGGAACGCTGAACCATGCCACACTCGATATTGCGGTCTACGGTCTCGGTCCAAGCGGGCTCGCACTGTCAGTACTCTGTGCACGCGTTGCTCCCTTAGTGACGGCCGCCGACAACGACAGCAGCCGTGTAACTGCCATCCAACACGGCCAGTCACCCGTCTCTGATCCGCTGCTATCGGAGTATCTGACCGAGGCGACAGACAGCGGTTCGCTTCGAGCGACTGCCGAACTTCCGGCGGCCGCCGCCGAAGCGACAATCCATCTCGTCGCTGTTCCAACAGGACTGCGCGAGGACGACGTACCGGATCTCTCGCGGCTCCGGTCAGCGGTCAGAGATATTGCAAGCGGTATCTCGGCCGGTGATATACTGATACTCGCAACGCCAGTACCGCCGGGGACGACCGACGGCGTCATCGCCTCGACAGTTGTCGACGAAAGTGGTCTCGACCGCGATGCGTTCGGGCTGGCAGTCTGCGCCCTGCCGACAGACCGGTCGCTGCGGTCGATTCGAAACGGGACGCTCGTCGTCGCCGGGAGCGACGCTCGGAGCCAAACTGCCGCCAGAGAGCTGTTTTCTTCGATTACGACCGGAACAGTCTCGACGACGCCACGGCTGCGTACCGCCGAATGCGTCGAAGCAGTCGAACGGAGTGCCGCCGAAATGCTGCGGTGTCTCACGAACGAGCTGGCGCTGTCGGCTCCGGAAATCGAGGTGCCGACAGTTGCCGAACTCATCTCGATGCGCGGCGAGATCGAGATTCCCGGCCCCGGCGTCGACGGCAACGAACCGATCGGGGCGGGCTTTCTTCGTGACGCGCTGGTCGAGCGGACACCCGTTCTCGATAGCGTCTACGACGCCGCCGAGCGGTTCCCGAAGCTGATCGCCGAAACGGTGCTTGCGGCTATCGACGACGATTCCAGTGGTCGACAGCCTGAGGCAACTGATTTCGAGTTCGGAGAGGCCGTCGAAGAGACCGTAGACGATGCGCGAGCCGACGACAGCGACGACCAAACCATCCTCATTTTGGGTGTGCCAACCGCCGACAGCTCGACAGCAGACAGCATGCCAACCTCGCTGCTGATCCGAGAACTGACCCGTGCAGAGACCAGACCGCTCATCTGTGATCCGGTCGCAGATCTCCCACGGAGTCTCACACCCCACACCGTGTCGATACGCTCTGCAAATCGACTCAATCCCGATGCGGTCGTCGTCCTCTCGTTCCGGCTGGTGTTCGAAGATATCGACTGGTCGGCGTTCGATGACGCGGTCGTGATCGACTGCTGTGGCTCCTGTCTCGATATCGACACAGACGTCCACCGACTCGGGGGCTCGGATATCCTCCATCGACAGCAGTAGCCAACCAGTAGCTACACAGACTATTTGTTCGACAACGGTAGTCGACTGCTAACTGCAGTGAAACAGCAATATGTAGCTGCTAACTGTAGTGAAGCCAACATCACACGGGCACGTTTTGAGATCACGCGTTGCGATGCCTGAAAACAGCCACAGCGACGAGCAGACCGACCACTGCGCTAACGACGCCAAAGCCGGGTGTGTCGTCTTCGCTTTCGGTGGTCGACTCACCAGTAGTCTGGTCAGTCTCGGTATCGGCCTGGCTTTCGACTTCGGATTCGGTATCGGCAGCGTTGGTGTCCGATTCTTCGACCGTCAGGCTCACCTGCTGGCTGTTGACCGACAGCTCATACACGCCGGGTGTCGCGAACGGTTGGCTGAACGTGACGGTCTGTTGGTCGCCCGCATCGACATCGACAGTCTCGCGTTGGAGCTCAGTGCCAGCGACGCTGAGCCGTACCGGGTAAGAGCCGTCGACCGCGCCGCGATTTTCGACGACGACAGTGATTTCGGCCTGCTCGTCGGGAGCGATCGTCGACTCGGCGAGTGTAACTGACTCGACTGTCAGCTCCGGAATTGCTCTGTCGGGTTCGCTTTCGGTACTGCGAACCTCGATTGGCTCGTCGAGGCTCTCTACGGAGACTCGTTCGAAGTCGTCGTCGCCGTTCGGCACGATCACTTGCCAGTCGTCGATAGTTCCGTTGTATCGTTCGCCCATCCCCGGTCTATCTGGAGGGTCATCGGCTCGGCGCTGGTCGCCGTAGCGGTGATAGGAGTCCTCATTGAACGCTGGCTCTATCGTAATCGACGGCTCGGTGCCGATTCCCCGGAACGCCATGCCGTCGGTTCGGCCAGTTAGCCAGACCCAGCTCAGCATGGCGTCAGCGCCATGTGGTGGCTCACCATCGTTTCCAGCCGCACCCGCGCGGTGGTCTTCATCGAGATAGATGATGTCATCTTGCTCTTCGTCGTCAGTCAGCCAGCCGTAGTTGTCGTCGATCACGGCCCACTCGCCGTCTTCTGGCAGTCCATTGAGCTCCCAGCTGACCGAGCCGCCAGTGGTGGCATCGTCTTGATCTTCGTGATACTGGTCGTGTACAGCCACCAGACTCACGCCGTCAGGACCATCGTACAACATGAGGATACTCGTATCGTCCGCTTGATACTCGACTGTTCCTTCAGAGCTGAACGACCGTCCCCAGTACGGATGGTCCCGGTCGCCAACTTCCGGATTACGGTAGTCGTAGAACGCTTCGACCGGCTCGTCGCCGTCGATTGGTTCGACCGGGATCACCTGCTCGCCTTGGACAATCTGGTAGGTTGGTTCGGAATCAGTTTGGGTGTCGGTGCTGTCGGCGGCGACAGCCGGAGCGACCAACAGAGCGACCACCACCAACACACACAGCCCACCTAGTGTGTACACGCCGCGTCTCACGGCACCCCACCCCTCGCGTGGTGATAGTCGAGTCGACACATTGGTGTCAGACTGTACTGCGAGCGGTTTGTTATGGGTCGCAAAACGAGAGTAGCTGGCTACTACCAGTGTACAGAACATGGTGAGTATGGTGGAGACTGAATCTCGGGTTCACCAGCAAACAATGGACTGTTGGCGGTGTTTGAGCCAGTATACGGCAGTCTCGGGGACAGTCGGTCTGCAATCAGGCAGAGCATAACAAAACCACACACCGCCCGTCTCTGTTGTAGTGGCCGGGGCATCCGTCCGCCTGATACATCAATGTATACTGACAATACCGTCGCCGTTGTCGTGCCGGCATACAACGAATCCGGATTCGTCGGAGACGTCATCGAAACGATCCCCGATTTCGTCGACCGAATCTATGTAATCGACGACCAGTCGACCGACGACACTTGGCAAGAAATCACCGACACTGCTACCGCCGTCAACAGCGCAGTAGCCGCCACTGACGGCGGTGCGGCGTTCGACCAGCGGGTTGTCCCGATCCAACACGACGAAAACCGTGGTGTCGGCGGCGCAATCAAAACCGGCTATCTGCGCGCCCGCGACGACGATATCGACGTGACTGCCGTAATGGGTGGAGACGGCCAGATGGACCCGGATGTACTCGAACGTATTATCAAGCCAATCGTCGACGACGAGGCCGACTACGTGAAAGGCAACCGTTTAATCAACGAGACTGACCACGAACAGATGCCACGGTTTCGGCTGGTGGGCAACCGAATTCTTACTGGCCTGACAAAAATCGCCAGCGGCTACTGGAAAGTCGGCGATCCGCAGATGGGATACACCGCCATCTCACTGGACGCGCTCCACGAGGCCGACATCGAGTCGATGTACGAGTTTTATGGCTACTGCAATGATCTGTTGGTTCGACTCAACGTCTCCGGCCAACGGGTCGCAGACGTTCCGTCGCCGTTGAACTACGGCGACGAACAGAGTCACATCAGCTATTTGACCTACATTCCCCGTGTCTCGGTCATGCTGTTGCGAACCTTTCTGTGGCGACTCTGGTCGGGTCGACACAGCCCAAAAGGCGTCTCGCTTTTCGTGTTGTACGTCGGTGGAGCCGTTGGCACTGTCGCGAGCCTGGCGGCTGCACTGCGAACCAACGACACTGCAGACAGCTCCAGCCAGTCGCTGACAAGCGCGCTCGGCGGAGTGTTCGTCCTGCTGATTGCGATGGTCGTCGACGGCCTGTTCAACTGGTCGAACAACACCAGAGTAGAGCCCGACGAGTAACCATCACTCAACCGAAGAAAACCAACAAGTGATCACAAACCCAACCACTATGCGTTTCGAAGAACCGAACAGATAGCAGGCAGATCAATGGTCCGACCGAACAGCCGCTTGATGGCCTCTTTCCGGACTCTTGATTCGCAAGACGCACGTCAGACAACTATAACTAATATGATAATTCTGCAGTTAGGCCAAGATTACTGCAGCCGTTTGTACAGTTCCGACACGACATTCATCACTGGTGTGCCATTTTCTAGAGTCTGGTAGGTTCGAAGCTGGGGAGCGAACTTCGCTTTGTATTTCGAGATCCGTTCGTTGTTCGCACCGACCAGATCATACTGGGTGAGTTCCCGGCCACGGGCCGAACTGATAATCTCCCAGTCCAACAGATCGTTGACCGGCACGTCGGCATCTCGGCTTCCCCAGCTTTGCCAGCCGTAGATCGTCTCGCCGGCTTCGAGCGTGATGTGGCCGCCAACCAGCTCGCCGTCGACGCGACAGGTGTAGATTCGACACGTCCCATCGGGAAGCTGTCGCCAGAGATCAGTCACGAACTGCGGTGTGATGCTAAACGTCACCCCCTGTTCGGCATGTCGATCCTGTAGCTGGTGGATCGTTCTGGTGAGTTCGGCCTCACCGCCCTCGGAGAGCGTGTATGCCGCCTCGTCGGTGCCAGTGATATTGCTCCGGGCATCGCTGCTGAACGTCGCCAGCAGGTCGTCGGTCGACGGCGTCAGATCGACAACGTACGTATAGCGTGTCGTCGGCTCGAAGCCGTCCCAGATTAGTGGTCTGGTGTCGGCGTACAGAGTACTGGTCCGGAAATGCGTGTATCTGGGCGAGATTCGGGTTTCGAGTGCAGCCAGACAGCCACGAATGAATCGACTGTTGGTTTTTTCCTGTCGACGGCGTTTCTGTTTGGTGTGGTTCAACAGCGCGGGGCCGAGATAGCTGATTTTGAGATTTGGCGGCGGCGAAAACGCCGTGCTGACCGGGCCTTTCGTGATCTCGAAGAGTGGAAAAATGCCGACCGGTTCGTGGCCTTTGTATCCGACAAATGGATGGAGAACGCTGTTTGTATGCTGTGCTAACACGTCAAGTGCTTCGGCCCGATGAAACGGGGTTGCTTGTGTGCTCTGTTCGACGAGGTTGTTCCAGTCGTCAGGGTTGTGGACGGTTGTGATGTCGATTGCCATATTACTCCAAATAGCCCAGATCCGCGAGTCGCTGTTCGACGGCTTGGTCGTCGGTTGCCACCGTCTGGCCGGGTTCGAACGACGGATACCGACGCCGGCCGGTCGGCGAGACGATGGGTAGAGGATCGCCGTCCATCTCCCGGTCGACTTCGAGGCCGAACGATGCCAAGATCGTGGGTGCGACATCGAAAATGTGGCCTGCAACGTCGGTTTCAGTGTCGATTCCCGGCCCGGCGGCCATGATGATCCCGTCACGTTTGTGTTCCCAGGGTTCGGATGGCTCGGCGAACCAGTCGCCGCGGAGCGACGCCGATAGATACTGCTCGAACGACGATGGGACGATCACGATATCCGGTGCGTCCTTGACATACGGACCATCAAAGACGGCCTCACGGGGAAGCACCTGCTCGAAACACGGTCCGCCGGTCGGCGTGCGGAGCGATTGCAGGGCATCGATCAGTTCGTCGCGAACCGACTCATACTCGTCTTGGCTGACGGTGCCGTTAGGCTCTCTGCCGTCGACGTTGAGTCTGATTCCCATCTCGGTGCGAGACCGCATATAGGCGCGCGAGTTGGCAAAGTCGACACGCTCAGAGCCCGCACGGACTACGTCCGAGGGGACGACTTTGAGAACCTGGTCTTCAAGTCCGAGGCGTCTGACTACGCCTGCGAGTCGCTGGCTCGTCAGACCGACGCTGGCTGCCAACTCGACGGCGCGTTCGGCCGCCGAGGACGACTCCGCGGACTCCGACGAGGTGGTGCTGTTGCCGTTCTGGAGGTGGGATTCTGCGAGACTCGCCCACGAAGGCATCCCGCCGTCGCCAGCAATCGTCTCGACGACCCCGCGGTCTCGAAGAAACTCGTTGACACGGACCTCACGGTCCATCGGTCCGAGTCCATGATCGCTGACGACAAACAGGAAGTCCGGATCACACACGTCGAGAATCGCGCCGATTTCGTCGTCGACGGTCCGGTAGACCGACCGGATCACGTCTGTGTCGTCCGGATACTCGTGGAACACCGTATCAGTCTGTTGGAACTGAACGAACCCGAAGTCGGGGTCGCGGTCGGCCACCAGATACCGGAACGCCTCTCCGCGCATGCGAGAAAGGGTGTTGTAGCTTTCGAGACGCTCTGATTTCGAGGCCTCACTGTAGCTCAATTCGGCGTACAGCCGATACGCGCCGAGTTCTTCGTTGAGTTCGTCCCACGTGCCTGGCGGATAGCAGTCGGGAGATTCCGGAGCCATATAGCCGGGGACAACGGTCGCATCGGTCGCCCGCGGCGGATGGGTAACTGGGACGTTGACGACGACGCTTTCGTACCCCTGCATCGACAGCAACTCCCAGATGGCCCTGGCTTTGACTGTCGACCGATTAACGACGTCCCAGTCGTAGCCATCGAACCGGAGGAAGTCGTACACCCCGTGTTTGCCGGGGTTTTTGCCCGTGTAGATTGAGGGCCACGCGCTCGGCGTCCATGGCGGCAGCTGTGATCTGAGCGGAGCGACCGCACCGTCGACCTGTATGGATTCGAGAGTGGGAACGACACCGTCGTCGATCAGTGGGTCAAGAACGGACGAACAGACACCATCGATTCCGACCACGAGTGTTCGTAACCCAGTGGTCTGCGGATCGGACATGTGATTTAGTGTCGCTTAGATGTGGCTTTGTTATGCTCGGCTTTGTGCTGTCGAGAGATCCGAGACTCGTACAGTCCGACAGGTCGATACTCTCACTCGAAAGACGCTCTGAGCTAACTCTCGACCACGCCCTGCTCTCTGTGACCGGCTGGCTCAGCAGTATGTGCGTCTCCACGAGGAGCCGTAGGCAGAGACAAACGAGGAGTAGTCGACGACAAACCCGAGATAGAGGGATCTCAGTAACCGTGGGCCCACCACGCGCAGATCGTCTCAGCCAAATCAGGCACAGCCTTCCGGCCACCCGATGGGCACGCCGGCAGAAAGGGTCCCATAACAAAGCAACAGCCACCGAAACCGAAGGGTAGCTCCACGGCTACAGGCGACAGTCGTGACGGACGAACCAATGTATACAGACGATTTCATATCGGGCACGGTGCCCGCAACAAGATCATGAGTACCGAACCACAACTCGGCGAGAACTGCGATATCCAGCCGGACGTCCGGCTGGTCGACGGTGGCGATGGACCGCCGCCGTCGGTCGGCCGCGAGGCGACGATCCGTTCGGGAGCAGTTATCTATCCGGACGTGCGGATCGGCGACCGCTTTCAGACGGGCCACAACATCCTCGTCCGGGAGAAAACGACCATCGGCGACGACGTGACTGTCGGTACCAACACTGTTATCGACGGCCGAACCACCGTCGGCGACCGG
Source organism: uncultured Haloferacaceae archaeon (assembly GCA_964581495.1). Taxonomy (GTDB): domain Archaea; phylum Halobacteriota; class Halobacteria; order Halobacteriales; family Haloferacaceae; genus Halohasta. The sequence continues at coordinate 32,035 of CAZOOU010000001.1, read as the reverse complement.
GTCAGCATGCAGACCGGTGTCTACGTTCCAAGCGAGTCGACCATTGGCGACAACGTCTTTTTAGGTCCGCACGCGGTGTTAACTAACGATCCGTACCCGATCCGCCAGGACGTCGACCTCATCGGGCCGATTCTCGAAGACGGCGTCTCGGTCGGAGCTAACGCGACGATTCTTCCCGGTGTGGCCATCGGCAAGGGGTCGTTTGTTGCCGCCGGTGCGATTGTCACCGAGGACGTGCCGCCGAACAGGCTGGCAGTTGGTGCGCCCGCAGTCCACCGTCGGCTTCCCGAGCCGCTGCAGGGGGGCAATGATATCTAATGGCCCAACAGGAAGCATTCGGTCTCTACGGCAGCAGTCTCGACGAACCGGACCAGCGCGAAGCCTTGCTTGATGGGCAGGTGCCGATCGCCGTCTACGGCCTCGGCAAGATGGGACTACCGCTGGCCGGCGTCTACGCCGACCGTACTGGCAACGTGACGGGCGCAGACGTCGACCAAGCGGTCGTCGACTCGGTCAACGCCGGCGAGTGTCACGTCGACGGTGAACCCGGCCTGGCCGAGTTGGTTGAGCAGACAGTTGCCGACGGCTCGCTACGGGCGGTCTCCGAGCCCGCAGCTGCGGCCGCCGACGCCCGACTCCATGTCGTTATTGTGCCCACGCTGATCACCGACGAGGGGACCGCGGATCTGCGGATCATCAAATCGGTCGCCGAAGACATCGCCCAGGGACTCACAGCGGGCGATCTGGTCGTCATTGAGTCGACCGTCCCGCCGCGAACCTGCGAAGACACGATCGTCCCACTTCTGGAGGCCGAAAGCGGGCTGTCGGTTGGTGAGTTCGGTCTCGCCTTCTGTCCGGAGCGCACCAAAAGCGGCCGCGCGATCCGTGATATTCGCGGCTCGTGGCCGAAGATCGTCGGCGGCGTCGACGACGAGAGCACGCGGGCGGCCGCGCTCGTCTACGACCAACTGACCTCGAACGATGTGATCCGCACCTCGGATGCAACGACCGCCGAGGCAGTCAAAGTGTTCGAGGGCGTCCACCGCGATGTCAACATCGCGTTGGCCAACGAGCTGGCGACGTACACCGACGAGCTCGCGGTCGACGTCCGGGAGGCGATTGCGGTCGCCAACACCCAAGACGAGTGTGAGATTCTGCGGCCCGGTCCCGGTGTTGGCGGCCACTGTATTCCGTACTATCCGTACTTCCTGTTCGGCGAGTTCGACAGCGACAGCCCGCTGTTGCGGACCGCCCGTCGGGTCAACGACGAGATGCCCGCCTTCGTCGTCGGCAAGCTCACCGCGATGCTCGCCGAGCGGTCGACGACGCTGAGCGATGCCCGTGTCCTAGTGCTCGGTGGTACCTACCGGGCCGGCGTCGCTGAAACTCGCGCTAGTCCGGCTATCGGCGTCACTGAAACGCTGGCGGCCAACGGCGCGCGCGTCGAGATCGTCGACCCGATGCTCGATTCGTTCGCCGAGTTCGAGGCAACGTCGACGACGCTCGAAGCCTGCTATGAGACCGACTACGACGGTATTGTTCTCGTTACGGCCCACGAGGCGTTCGATACCATCGAGTGGAGCCGGTTCGACGATCCCGCAGTAGTCGACACACGCGCCGTGCTCGACCCCGAAGCAGTCGGCCACACAGTGTACACGGTCGGCGGCCGCGGGGAGTTCGAGATCGCAGCCCAGACGCGAACGACAGAGACCGAAACAGCCAGTCGACCGGCTACCGACGGAGGCAGCTAGTAATGCCAGCGGATTTCAGCGATGAAGCCTACGCGTCGCTGTTGGATGCCGGCCTTGATGCTGGCTACGAGTTTATCACTGTCAGAGAGTATCTCAGCAGCGAGCAGCTCCCCGAGCGGTTCCTGATTGTTCGCCACGACGTCGACCGCAAGCCGATGAACGCCCTCCAGATGGCCCGTACCGAGGCCGTCCGAGATATTCCGACAACCTACTACTACCGGATCATCCCCAAAACGTTCCGACCGGAGCTCATCCAGCAAACCGAGCAGTTGGGCCACGAGATCGGCTACCACTACGAGGATCTCGACACCGCCGACGGCGATATCGAGGCTGCCCATGAATCGTTCGCACAGAACCTCCGTCGGTTCCGTCGGCTCTGTGAGGTCGAGACCATCTGTATGCACGGCAATCCACTTACCGCTCACGACAACCGTGATATGTGGGCCGGCGACCGAGTATACGCCGACTACGACCTGTTAGGCGAAGCCTACCTGTCGATGGATTTCGAGGAGGTGACCTACTTTTCGGATACTGGTCGGACGTGGGAGGACGGCCCGCTGAAAGTCAAAGACCACACGATGGGCGAGGGCGACAAACAGGTCCAAGTCGACTCGACGTGGGAGCTCATTGATCTGCTGTCGACCAACGAGGTCGACCGCGCCTGCCTGTTGATTCACCCCAACCGATGGGCGAGCTCGTACGCCGAACTGCTGGCCGAACGCACCAAGGATACCGCTACGAACGTGGTCAAATACGGCCTTCAACTCAAACCCTGAGACGATGTTCGACGACTACAACTTCGCGCTCTGTCTGACCCACGACGTCGACAGGCCGTACAAAACGTTTCACTCGGTCGTGTACGCGCTCCGAGACCGAGACCCGGACCATCTCAGGTCGCTGTTGCCGACCACGAACACGTTTTGGACGTTCGAGGAGATCATGGCACTCGAAGCAGAGCTCGGCGTTCGATCGGCGTTTTATTTTCTGAACGAACAACGGCTGTTCCGTGACCGCCCGCCGCGTGAGTGGCTCACGAAAGACGGCTGGCGGCTGTTCGGCGGCCGATACGACCTCGACGACCAGCGAATTATCGATCTTATCGCCGAGTTGGACGCCGGTGGCTGGGAGGTCGGTCTGCATGGGTCGTACGAATCACCAACCGATCGCCAGCGCCTGGCCGCCGAAAAGCGTGCGATCGAACGCGCGCTTGGAAACCCGATTAGGGGCGGTCGACAGCACTATCTGAATCTCTCGATTCCCGAGACATGGAAGCATCACCGATCGATCGGCCTCAGTTACGACTGCAGTCTCGGCTCGTCGGCCGAGTACGGGTTTTCCCATGGCTACGATCCGAAACGACCCTTCGATGACGAGTTTGTCGTCTTCCCGCTGACGATCATGGAGCTGGCGCTCCCGAACGTCGAAGGTGACCTCGAAGGTGCGTGGCGCGAGTGCGAGCGTATCCTGCAGGAGGCCGCCGAAAACAAGGCGGTGATGACAGTCCTGTGGCATCCACGCTTTTTTAGCGAGTTCGACTTTCCGAACTATACGGAGCTGTACCGCCGTCTCATCGGTCGCGCCCAGGAGTTAGGTGGCTGGGTCGGCCCGCCGGGTGAGTTGTACGACCAACTCGAACATCCCGAGGTGCCGATCACCGTTGCTGATCGCTGATAGTCGGGGCCTAACAAAACGCACCTCGGCCGTTGTTCGGTTGATTTCATGCGACTCGAACGACTCCGGCTGACCGACTGGGAAACGGCTCTTCCGCAACGCGGCTTCGAGCCGTTTCACACTCCCGAAGCGCTCTCGGTTCTCGACGAGCACGCAAACGGCGAACTACACCTGTTTGCGGGCTACAACGGGCAAAACCCAGTTGCACTCCTTCCGCTGTTCGTCCAGCACAAATCGATTGGAAGGGTCATTACGTCGCCGCCGCCCGGTTTTAGCGTTCCCCACCTGGGTCCGATTTTGATGCCGGCCAGCCCGAAACGAAGCAAACAGGAACGGCTTAACCGACGGTTTGCTGAGGCTATCGTCGACGAACTGGATATCGATGGCTCCAGGACGTTGTTCTGGATGATCGGCAACACCGCCTACACCGACCCGCGACCCTACCGCTGGTCGGCCTTCGAAGTCGACACCTCGTTTACCTACCGACTACCAGTCGACGGGCAGTCGGCCGACGAGCTCTTGGCTGACTGTAGCAAAAGCCTTCGTCGTGAGATCCGAGACGTCCGCGATCTCGACGTGCGTGTCGACCGTGAGGGCCAAAACGGGGCCAACGCAGTCTACGAGCAGACCAAAGCGCGCTACGACCAGCAGGATGAACCGTTCTCGCTGTCGTGGCCCTACGTCCGTGATCTGGTCGACGCACTCGACGAGCGAGCACGCACGTACGTCGCCCGCGATCCCGACGGCGAGTTTCTCAGCGGGATCACGGTGTTGTACTCGAACGATGCGGCCTACTTCTGGCAGGGCGGCGCACGCGGCGAGTACAACGGCACAACCGTCAACAGCTATCTCCACTGGCAGATCATCGAGGACCTCATCGACGACCCACCTGTCGACTCAATCAGTGCGTACGATCTGATGGGTGCGAACACCGATCGGCTCTGTAAATATAAAAGCAAGTTCGGCGCGTCGCTCGAACCCTACTACCGAATCGAGTCGACCGGGCCACAGATGACACTCGCCAAACGCGCCTACCAGACAATCAGTGGCTAACGATCGAGCAGGAACGGATTATACACTCACGTAGAGTGATACACCCTGTTCGCCTGACGTGCGGGCTGGTTTGGCTGCTTCATAACAAAACAGACAGTATCCGACAGGATAGGCAGTATGGAGATCCCTGACGATACCGAGATCGTGTACACGAGCGTCTCGACACCAGGCCACCACGTCTTAGAGACACTGCTGGACGAGGGCGTCCCGATTACACAGCTCGTCTCGATCACCCCCGAGATGGGCCACAAGGCGGGTGTCGCAAAGTATACCGATTTTGCGCAGATCGCCGACGAGCACGACATCCCGATCTACTACCCCGAGACCTACAGTATGGGCGACGCGGATGTGACGTTCTTCGAGGAGCTCGATGCCGACCTCATGATCGTCAACGGCTGGAACCGAATTATTCCGGGCGAGGTGCTCGAGACGTTTTCTCACGGTGTGCTCGGTAACCACGGCAGCGCGTTTGGCCTGCCGAAAGGACGGGGCCGGTCGCCGCTCAACTGGTCGTTGATCGAAGAGCTCGACCGCTTTCTGCTGTCGATTATCCGACTTGACGCCGACGTCGACGCCGGGGGTGTCGCCGCAACTCGCAAGTTCGATATCAATCAGTTCGACACGATCCAGTCGCTGTACTACAAGGTCACGCTCTCGATCGAAGAGATGCTTCTGGACGTACTCGGGCCGATCGCTCGCGGCGAACACGAGTTCGAACCACAGAGCGGCGAGCCGACCTACTACCCCAAACGAACGCCCGACGACGGCGATATTCACTGGGGCGAACCGATGGACGACATCTACAATCTCGTCCGAGCGGTCACCCGGCCGTATCCGGGCGCGTTCACTTTTTGTGAGGACGAGCGCGTCGACATCTGGGCCGTGCGACCGTTTTCGAGCGATTTCGGGCTCGATGCCGACCCCGGCGAGATCATGTCGGTGTTCCACACCGACGAGTTCATCGTCTCGACGCCCGACGGCTCGGTGCTGGTGACCGACTGGGAGGCCGACGGCTGGCAACCGCAGGCGGGAATGGTTTTCGAGTCGCCGGGCGAACACAGCCGCGTCGACGGCATCGAGCAAAAACAACACCTGACGACCAGTGGCGATGACTGACAGCGCTGGCGAGACACCGGCTGAGCTGGATACTGTCGAGTACCGACTGGATCAGTACGAAACGCTCCTTCGGTCGTTTCAGGAGGCTGGCTATGCGTTTTCGTTGTTTGATTCGGCAGACAGCCCCCAAGCGGGCGAGATTCTACTGCGCCACGACGTCGACCTCTCGCTCGGCCGCGCGCTGGCGATGGCGGAGTGTGAACACCGACTCGACATCGAGTCGACGTACTGTTTTCTGTTGAGCGCGCCCGTGTACGACCTCACGCGTCCGCGAAACGTTCGTCTGCTCCAGCGAATCGAGAAACTGGGCCACGATATCGCGCTGCATTTCGATACCCACGCCTACTGGGAGATCGCTGACCAACCCAGCCAGGCGTCGATTGCGGCCAAAGTAGCCGACGAGCTGACGATTCTCGGTCGACTGTTGGACTGCGAGGTGTCGACCGCGTCGTTTCACATTCCGCCCGAGTGGGTGCTCGATCGAACCTACGACGCGTTTGTCAACACCTACGCGCCGCCGTTTTTCAGTGAGATCGAATACTGGTCGGATTCCAGCCAAAAATGGACGACGAGTCCACCGTTTCCCGACGGACTCGCCGAGAGGTTCCAACTGCTCGTTCATCCGGGGCTGTGGCATGCTGACCACCAGCCGATGGCCGACATCGTCGACGAGCGTCGAACGCGTGCGAAATCCCACCTGGATCACTACTTCGAGCCGCTCGCCGGCGAGTAAACCACTGCCTGCGAACTGACAGTCCGTCCATTACAAACCCGTTTGACTGTCTGGTCGGCCCAATGAGCGAAGAATACAGAACACCGAGCGACACCGACAGCACAGCGACCACCGGCAGCGCGTCGACTGCCGTCGACACAGCAATCGGACCAACTGATAAATCCATTCTGATCACCGGCGGTGCGGGGTTTATTGGGAGCCATCTCGCCGACGCGCTCGCGGTCGAAAACGAAGTGCACGTCCTCGATAACTGCTCGAACGACGAGCGCGCCGAGCTCCCCGACAGCGTCGAGTTTCACCACGGAGATATTCGAGAGCAGGCAGTGCTCGAAACCCTGGTTCCAACGGTCGACATCGTCTACCATCAGGCAGCGATCGTTAGCATCGAAGAGTCCCTAGAGCGGCCCACCGAGAGCCACGAGACGAACGTCGGTGCGACCGTCTCGCTGCTTGATGTCGCCCGCAAACAGGGGACACGTGTCGTTTTTGCATCGAGCTGTGCGGCCTACGGTGATCCAACCGCGTTGCCGGTCGACGAAAGCGAGTCACCGACACCCCTGTCGCCGTATGCGGTCGATAAACTCGCGGCGGACCACTATGTGCGAGTGTACGGCCAACAGTACGAGTTTCCGACCGTCGCCCTACGGTATTTCAACGTGTACGGGGCGGGCCAGCGCGGCGACTACAGCGGTGTGATCGATGCGTTCGTCGAGCGCGCCCGAGCCGGCGAGCCGCTCGAAGTCCACGGCGAGGGCGACCAAACCCGCGATTTCGTCCACATCTCGGATATCGTCCGGGCGAACCTCGCGGCGGGGGTGACACCACACACCGGTCAGGCATACAACGTCGGTACAGGAACAGAGACCTCGGTCTTAGAGCTCGCCGAAACGATTCGAGAGCTGGTCGACAACGATGTCCCGATCGTCCACACCGAGCCGCGGCCAGGCGATATCGACCGGAGTCGGGCAGAGCTCTCGGCTGCTCGGCGACAGCTCGGCTACGAGCCGCAGGTCGAACTCACGGCGGGGCTTCGGTCACTGCTGGGCGAAATCGACCGCCAGTAGCCCCGAGTAGGCAGTGGATACTGTGAGCCGGTGAATGACACAGTCACAAAATGTGGTAATATGGCACACCTATCGATCGATGGTAGGGGGTTCTTACGCTGCTATAGTATCAGTAAACCATACGTGAGATTTATACAATTAGTCTCACAATACACAATTGCATAGAGACAAACCGATGCTACACCCCACAGCTCGTCAGTGCCCCCACGTCCACAGCTGGACGCCCTGCGACGGCTGCTACCCATCCCCGCGCGCCAACATCAGCATGCTGGCGTCACTCCGGGCTAGCGTAGCCACTGCCATACCACAGACGAACACCGGCTCGGCAAACATAACTCGAGCCTATCGGTGGCCGTACGCGGTCACTACTCAGTGGTTCGTCGACCAAAGCCGCCGATTCGGTGGCACTGCCAGCTGTTGATACCGCACGGTACAACCACTCGACCGCTCCGCGCCCCCACGTGGACGTTCGAGCCCCCCTACCCCCGTGACACATGAGTTCACAAACAGCCCCCACAGACACAGCCCAGACGCACCGCACAGAGACACCAACCCCCGAAACAGCACCCGTCGAGACCGACGCCCAGCCAGCCGAGCCGCTGTCGCTCGATCTCGTCTTCGAGGTACTGAAAAACGAACGCCGTCGACGCGTGCTCAAATATCTCTGCGAGACGGACGAAACCGTCTCGCTGAGCGATCTCGCAGAACACATCGCGGCGATCGAAAACGACAAACCCGAAACCGCGCTGTCGTCTCAGGAGCGAAAACGAGTCTACGTTGGCCTCTATCAGTGTCACCTCCCGAAGATGGACGACACCGATGTCATCGAGTTCGATGGCAACCGCGGAACAGTTGCTCTCGGCGACAACGCCGAGCAGCTGTATCCGTTTTTGGACGCCGACGATGAACAAGACCAACCGTGGCCGAAATACTATCTCGGCCACACCACGCTGAGCCTAGCACTGTTCGCAGCCGCGCTGGTTGCGGTCCCGAGCGCACTGAGTGTTGTGTTCGGTCTGTCGCTTGTAGGCTTCGTCCTCTTGGGGACGGTTCATCACTCCATCGAGTAACTCCGTACCCGTCGACAGACAGCTGTCCCAACCCTTCTGCTGTCCGTGCTTTTAGCCGACGTATAACTGCCAGCGCCACCACAGCAGCTGGTATGTAGCATACGACAGTCTGTGGTGTATCTGTGTGTTCTGTCGGTGAGTGGTCAGGATCTGTGTGGTGTCTGGTATTCGACGCCTACCGCACGTTATCCACCGGGTGGCTACTGACAATGGATCTATAACAAAGCCTGTTGGGAGTCCTGAGAGCGTGTTGACAGTCTCTGCTCGAACACTGATCGACCCACTCGTACCAATGAGCCATCCCAACAACCCAGATCAACGCCGAACAGATCAGCAATCACCCACATTCCAACCGGTCGACCGGACGCTGCCCGCACGGAGGGTTGACTGATGTGTGGGATTACTGGCCGTATCAGTTCGGGTAATGCGGTCGACGATCTGATGGCAGGCCTCGAAAACCTCGAATACCGCGGCTACGACTCGGCCGGTCTTGCGGTGAAAAACAGCCACGGCATCGACGTGCTCAAACGCGAGGGTGAAGCCGCCCAACTCAAAGCACTCGTTGATGCCCGCAACCCGACTGGCTCCATCGGCATTGGCCACACGCGCTGGAGTACCCACGGCGAGCCAAGCGATGAAAACGCCCACCCACACACCGGCTCGACCGACCGCGTCGCAGTCGTCCACAACGGTATCATCGAAAACTACGACGAACTCCGCGAGGAGCTCCGCGGGCGCGGCCGAGAGTTCACCAGCGACACCGACACCGAGGTCGTCCCCCATCTCGTCGAGGAGTTCCTCGAAGCGGGGTCCGAACCGTTCGATGCGTTCATGCAGGCAGTCGACCGTCTCGAAGGCAGCTACGCGCTGGCGATGGTCGTCGAAGACACTGATGCGATCTTTGCGACCCGAAACGGCTCGCCGCTCGTGGTCGGGCTCGCCGACAACGGCTACTTCCTTGCGAGCGATGTGCCCGCGTTTATCGAGTTCACCGACCGAGTGATCTATCTCGAAAACGAGGACGTCGCCGTCCTGCGTCCGGATTCCCACGGCATTTTCGATCGCTCGGCGACTCCCGTCGACCGACCAGTCGACACGGTCGAGTGGTCCTCCGAGGACGCCGAAAAGTCGGGGTACGACCACTACATGCTCAAAGAGATCCACGAACAGCCCGCCTCGCTCACCCAAACAATCCACGGTCGGTTCGATCCCATCGACGAGTCGATCACGTTCGATGATTTCGAGCCAGGTGATTTCAGCGACATCTCGCGGGTCGAGTTCGTCGCCTGTGGCACCTCCTATCACGCCGCCCTGTACGGCTGTCACCTGCTCGGCCAACGCGGGATTCCCGCCTACGCCCACCGTGCCGGCGAGTACGCCTCGAACCCGATGCCAGTCGACGACGAAACGCTCGTTATTGGCGTGACTCAGTCCGGCGAAACCGCCGACACGCTTGAATCGCTCCGTCGCCTCGAGGATACTCCGGCCCGCAGGCTCGCGCTGACCAACGTTATCGGGTCGACCGCGGCACGGGAGGCCGACGATGTGCTCTACATTCGTGCAGGCCCAGAGATCGGCGTGGCAGCGACGAAAACGTTCTCGTCGCAGGTCACTGCCCTCGCACTCCTCTCGGAGCGACTCCACCGTGATATCACCGGCGAGCCAAGCGAGAAATCCAGCGACCTGCTGGGCTCGCTCGGCGAGCTTCCCGGTCAGATCGAGTCGATTCTCGACGCCGATCCCACTGCCGAACTCATGGATAAATACCAGGGAGTGGATGCCCACTTCTTCATTGGCCGGGGGATCGCCCACCCGGTTGCGCTGGAGGGCGCGCTGAAGTTCAAAGAGATCACCTACGAGCACGCCGAAGGGTTTGCGGCCGGCCAGCTCAAACACGGCCCGCTGGCGTTGGTCACACCCGAGACAGTCGTCATAGCCGTCTTTACTGGCGACCATGACGAAAAAACGCTGAACAACGTCCGGGAAGTCCAAGCCCGCGGCGCGCGGGTGATCGCGATTGCCCCCGAAGACGCCACCGAGGTCAAAGCCACCGTCGACGACTTCGTGTCGATTCCGTCATCGACGCCCGAGCTCAACGGCCTGTTGGCGAACGTCCAACTCCAGTTGCTCTCGTATCACGTCGCCAACCGGCTCGAACGGTCGATCGACAAACCACGAAACCTCGCGAAAAGCGTCACTGTCGAGTAGGCAGCCGACCGCTCTTTTCAGGTGGTGTCGGTAAACAGTCGACCGCTTTTTGCCCATTCAGTTGTCGGTAGGCAGTTTCCAACAGCGAGTATGCGCCCTATACTCATACCGGAGTGCCCACAGTACCAGACCATGTTTGGAACGGGCGGCATTCGTGGTCCTGTCGGAGAAACTATTGGAACCAGTCTCGCAGTTCGGCTCGGACGGGCGATTGGCTCGGAGGTCGAGTTGGTTGTCGTCGGTCGAGATGTCAGAGCCAGCGGTCGACTCTTAGAGCGCGCGCTGGTCGCCGGTATCGAAGAGTGTGGCAGCAGCGTCATCCAGGTCGGCGTCGAATCCTCGCCGACGATTGCCCGCAGTGTCTCGTGGCTCGGTGCGGATCTCGGCGTGGCAATCACGGGCTCGCACAACCCGGCGGGCGACAACGGCTTCAAACTCTGGAGTGCCGAGGGCCGTGCACTCAGCCGTACCGACTATCGCCGAATCGTTCGCCGGGCCAACGCCGGCACCGTCTCGCTTGCCTCGGCGGACGACATCGGGTCAGTGAGTCGACGCAGCGACTGTCGGGACCGTCATCGCAGACAGCTTCTCGACGCCCTCGGCTCGATGGACGGGATGTCGGTGGTGGTCGATCTGGGCAACGGGGCCGGCGGACTCACTGCCGACGTGCTTGACGAACGGGGCTGTCAGGTGCTGACGCTCAACAGCCATCCGGATGGTACGTTTCCGGGGCGAGCGAGCGAGCCGACAGCTTCGAGTTGCGAACAGCTGCGTGATGTCGTCAAATCGACTGACGCCGACCTCGGGATCGCCCACGACGCGGATGCCGACCGTATGGTGGCAGTCGACGAGAGAGGCCGATTCGTCCCCGGCGACGAGCTGTTCGCGCTGTTTGCCTCGCGAGCTGTCGATCCGGGTGACTCGGCTGCAGTCACGGTCGACACCAGCTCGCTGGTCGACGACGCTGTCCAGGCTGCCGGCGGCGAGGTCGTCCGAAGCGCAGTCGGTGAGATGGCGGTTGCCGACGCGATGGACGGCTCGAACGTCGTTTTCGGCGGCGAACCCAGTGGGCTGTGGATCTGGGCCGACCACACTCGCTGTCCGGACGGACACCTGGCGGCGGGCAAACTGGTCGAACTCGTCAGCGACACGGGCCCGCTTTCCAGTCAGCTAGCTCCGTTCTGCGGTCGGTACACCACACGGAGAGCGTGTCTCGACGCCGATGCAAAGTACGACGCGATCGACCGGATTCGGCGTCGGCTCGACGGCGACTACGACCGGATCGACACCACCGACGGCATCCGGATCGAAACCGAGAGTGGCTGGGTACTCATCCGTGCCAGCGGCACCGAACCACTCATCCGCATTACTGCCGACGCACCGGAGCCAGCGGCGGCCGACCGGCTGTTCGAGCGTGCCCGCGGGCTCGTCGAGTCGACTGCGCTCTCTGTCGGTGAATCAATACAATAAAAAAGACCGACGCCGGACGACAGCTACTCCGCAGGGGTAGCGACGTACTCGTCTTCCCACTGTTGACGCTGCTCGATCAACTCGCGGCCTTCGGGAGCGAGTTCGTAGTAGTTCGTCCGCTGGTCATGGCGGCCTTTTTCGACGAGGCCATACTCAACGAGCGTATCGAGGTTGGGGTAGAGTCGGCCGTGGTTGACATTGTCGACGTGCTTTTCGATTTCGCGGCGGACCATTTGACCGGATGGGCGACCGAGGCCTGCAATGACATACAACAGGTCTCGCTGGAAGCCGGTCAGTTCAAACATTCGGGTCATCCATATGGACGGTCACCCTACACCGTCATTGTTAGTTACTGCTGAAAACGATATGGAGGAATTTACCGGCCGACGCACTGAGTGCCAATTTGATCGAGTTAAGGAGTCCGTAAGTAAGCTATGCTGAACGATCCATCAGGCCGCCTGCTGGCGATTGCAACGATCGAAACGATTCTCAACACACTGCCGCAATGCAAACGTACTCACTGAACAGCCACCAAACCAGACAGCTAGCTGACAATCGGATTTATCGACACAAAATAGGCTATTCCGAGCGCGATAGCTGTCGAACGAGACGGATAAACAGGAGTTCATACGCATTTAATTTGTTGTGAATAAATCACTTATGGTATGGTTGAGTAGCTATCTGATATGGACGCGACATCTCGTGTGGAACGCCAGCGTTTGAGTCGACTGCGACGCTGCAGCCAGCGGAGACCCGACAGATGAGCAGGTCGACGCGCCGGGGGATGCTACTGGTCGGTGTTTTCGTGGCCTGTGGGATGGCTGTCGCAGTTGGTGGGATTGCCGCTGCTGACGCTGACGCCACGCAGCCAGCCGAATCAGTCGTGTCGGCCGACGAGCCGGCCGCGGCTCTCCAAGAGCCGACGCCACTGCTGAACGATCCGTTCGAAGCTCCCGATGACACCGTATCGGAACCGGAGCTTTCGGTGTTTGTGGCCGAGCCTGTCGTCGAGCCCGGCACGGAGACAACGGTCGAGATTGCAATCCTCAACACCGGTGAGATCGAAGACGGAACACGGCTTGACGAGGAAACTGCGACGGCGCGCGGGGTGAGCGTGACCGTCGACGACGAAGACGCGCCGGTGAGCGTCGACGCCGGTGAGACCACCGTCGGTTCGATCCCACCGGGCGAGGTTGCCACCGTCCCAGTGTCGGTCACTGCACCCACCTCTGCCGACGGCGACAGCGGCGAGTTGGACATCGACGTCAGCTACAGATACACTGGCTACGACGACGGCGACGCAGTCGATCAGAGTGACACCGACAGCTTCAGCGTCGACATCGAAGTCGGGGCTCGACCACAGTTCGAGATCGACGACGCCGAGACCACCGCACAGATCGGCACCGATGGCACTGTCGAGGTCGACCTCGAAAACGTCGGCAGCGACGACGCCGAGGCTGTCCGCGTCACCGCCCAGTCGCCGACTGGTGGGGTGACCGTCGGGGCGGCAAACGGTGGGGCAGCTACTGGCCCCGACCAGCCCGACTCCGGAGACAGCAGCCAGCCGCCGGCAGACGAGATGGACGGCGACGACAGTGCGGCCGACCCAACAACGCAGCGAACAGCGAGTTCGGCAGCGTTTGTCGGTGACCTCGACAGCGGTGACAGCAGTACCGTGGCGTTCGATACGCGCATCGACCGTGAGGTGAGCGTCGAGAGCTATCTACTCGAACTCCAGGTTATCTACGAGGACGAAGACGGCATCCTCCGCGAGTCGACCACGCTGGCGACTGCCGTCGAACCGACCGCCGGCCAAGAGTTCGAAATGGAGGTAGTCGACAGCAGCCTCGAAGTCGGCGAGCGCGGAACGATCACAGCCACGCTCGAAAACACCGGTCCCGAAGCAGTCGAAACACCGGTAGTCCGTGCCGAACCCGCCTCCGAGCGGATCGACATCGGCGAGTCACGCGTCGCGGTCGATGATCTCGACGCCGACGAGTCGGCCGAAATCAGCTTCGATGCCGAGGTGAGCGGCCAGGCTGATCCGGGTCCTCGCCAGCTGACGTTTACCGTCGAGTACGGAGTCGATGGCGACCGCCTCGAAAGCGATCCGTTCGTCGAGCGCGTCGACGTCGCGGCCGACCAGCCGGCGTTTACCATCACTGCCGACGAGCCCGAAATCCCGGCAGGTACGACCGAGACTGTCGAGCTGACCGTGACGAACAACCGGGCCGAGACGGTCTCGAACCTCAACGTCTTTTTGTACCCTGATGGACCCCTCAGCGTCGACGAAGACGAGGCGTTTATCCGTGAACTCGACGCGGGCGAAAGCCAGGCGGTGAGCGTCGAGGTCTCCGTAGCGGAAGGTGCCAGCCAGCGGGCCTATCCGATCGATGTCGACATCCGGTACGACGACGAGACCGATGACGACCGGATCTCACAGCTGTATCAGGTACCGATCACAGCCGCCGAGCCACCGCCGGATGACGGCTGGATACCGTCGCTCGTCTCGCTGGGCGGACTCACAGCACTCATTGTCGGGGCCACTGCGGCGATCCGCTGGCGACAGTGAGATGTGGGACCCAGACCGGAGCGTCGAGCGGCTCTCGGCGGTGACCCTCGACAACGCAGTGTCTATCCTCATAGTTGTTGGCCTCCTAACGATCGTGTTCGCGGGCGGGATCCCGCTGGTCGACCAGGAGGCCGGCACCGACCAGTTCACCGAAGAGGTGCCGGCCATGGAAGCCATGGAGGAGATCGACGAGGAGTTCGAGGGGGCAGTCGGTGACGACGAGACGACTGCTCAACTGTTCGTCCAGGCCGACAATGTCGTTTCGCGGCCCGCACTCGTCCGCCTGCTCGAAACTCAACACCGGCTCGAAGACGACGGCAGCCTCCGAATCAGCGACACCGAGAGCCACGCCGACCGGATCGCAACACAACTCGAGCCGACCGCCGAAACCCCCGCCGACCGACAGCGCGCCATCGAGGAGGCCACTGACCGCGAGTTGGCCGACGCGATACTCGCCGTCGAGGAGTCCGGCGACGGGTTCGATGGCCAGCTTTCCGAAGACTACAATCCAACGTCACAGTCTGCCTCAACTGCGCTGGTCGTCGTCGAGTACGACGTTCCCCAGTCGGTCCAGACGAGTCGGCTCGAAACGCTCCAGATCGAGAGTGCTGCGGTTGTCGACGGTGTCCCGGGCAACACGGTCGGCGAAAACACCTTTCTGTTCGGCGAGGGAATCCTCCAAAACGAGATTACCGCGCTGCTGTCGGACACCGCGATGGTCGTCTTTCCGGCCGCACTCGGCTTGATTTTGCTGTTTTTACTCGTGGCCTACCGTGATCCGATTGATCTCACTTTGGGTCTGTCGGCACTCTTGTTGACGATGGTCTGGACGTTCGGCTTTATGGGATATGCGGGAATTCCCTTCTCGGATGCCATCGTGTCGGTGTTTCCGCTGTTGTTGGCTGTCGGCATCGATTTCGGTATCCACTCGATCAACCGCTACCGGGAGGCCAGACTCGACAAGGCGAGCGTCGACGACGCGATGGCCGAATCGATGAATCAGCTCGGAACGGCGTTTTTGATCGTGACGATCACCACTGTTTGTAGCTTCGCGGCCAACCTCACCAGCCAACTCGGCTCGATTCGTGATTTCGGCACCGTTGCGGCGGTCGGGATGATGTTTACGTTTCTCATCTTCGCGATCTATCTGCCTGCCGCCAAGGTGACCGTCGACCGCCTGCGTGGTCGGCTCCCGATTCCAGCGTTCGGTAGTGACCCCATACTAACCGAACACTCACGGTTCGCCAGGGGACTCGGTGGCGGAGTGTCGATCGCTCGGTTGGCTCCCGTGGCGTTCGTTCTGTTAATGATCGTCTCCGCGGGAGTAGCCGGTGCCTACGGCTCGGGTGTCGACACCGAGTTCTCCGAAGAGGCGTTCTTTCCTGACGAAGAGTGGATCGAACGGTACGAACAGCTCCCAGAGCCGTTCGCGCCAACGAGCTACACCTTCCTGGATACGATCGACATCCTCGAAGACGAGTTCGGCGAGTCAGTCGGCGGCGGGGTGACAATATATATCGACCAGCCAGTCCGCGCCGACAACTCTTTGGAACGGATCGACCGTCTCGGTCGGAACCCGCCCGATAGCTTCGAACAGTCCGCACCGGGGCAAGCCGACACCGAAAGCATTCTGACAGTGATCGACCGCCAGCGGGCAGCCGACGAGGAGTTCGATCGACTGGTCGACCGCCACGACCGACTCGGAACAGGAGTTCCTGATCGAGATATCGAGATCATCTACGACGAGCTTGAGGCCGCCGAAGCTGCCGGGACTGACCGATATCTCTCGGCGAACCGCGAGAGCGCGCGCGTCGACATCGCGGTCGACCCCGACGCCCAAACGCCGGACGTTGTGCAAGATGCCCAGCGTGTCGCCGAGCGAACGCCCCTCGAGGCAATAGCGACCGGTGATCGGGTCGTTCAACAGGAGGTAATCAACGCAACCCTGGATTCGGCGCTCCGAAGTTTGATTGTTGCCTTCCTCTTTACGACGGTCGTGTTGCTTGGTAGTTACCGCCTACTGGAGGGACGAGCGAGTTATGGACTCATTAATCTCGTGCCTATACTGGTGACTGTCGGGCTGTTGTTGGCGTCGATGCGACTGTTAGGAATCCCCTTAACACCGATTAACGCCCCGATTTTGTCGGTCTCGATTGGGTTAGGAGTCGACTATACGGTGCATTTCGTCCATCGATTCGTCGACGAGTATGAGACGCGCGAGTCGTTCGACGCGCTGGCCGCCACGGTTGCCGGGACAGGTGGTGCGCTCACAGGAAGCATGATCACGACCGTCGCAGGAATCGGGGTGTTGGCGGTCGCGTTGATCCCGCTGATCCAAGAGTTCGGAATCCTGATCGCGCTCGGCGTAGGGTATGCGTATCTCGCTTCGTTGATCGTGACGCCGTCGGTGATTATTGTCTGGGAGCGGCTGACGGGTGGGGTTCCGACACGATAGCCACACAGTACCGTTCGGATACAGAGTGCTTATTCGTCGCCGTCTAGCTGTTCGCCGTCGAGTAGACGGCTCTCCTCGCGGTACTCGACGTACACCGACTCGGCCCACTCATGGACCACTGGATCATCTGTGTCGAGGGCAGCCTGGAGTCGGCCTGCTTTGTCCCGAAGTAAGAGACTCACCACGTCGTCGGTGAGTGTGACTGCCAGTGGGACCGCTCCGTCGTATACAAAGAGCGAGGCATGCTCGTGGTCTGCCAGCCGGCGGAGTTGGCGGGCAAGCGCGTCGTCGTCGGTGACAGGGGTGATCGCATCGACCGAAAACACGCCTTCGAACTGGCCACCGGCCTCGACCCAGTCGGCGACGGCCTCCAGCGTGCGGTCGTTGAACGCATGCGAGAGCACGAAGACGCTGTCGGCACCCTCGATGAGATCGATCACCCGACTGACCGGCGCGCCAGGTCGGGTCTGGGTCGGGACGGTGACCGTGGCGTCCTGGAGTCGTCGGAGATCGAACGCGAGCGTCTCGGTCGGCAGCCACTCGACAAGCTCGCGGAGCTTGTGTTCGGTTTCGAGACTGCCAAACAGTTCATCGAGTCCCTCCGCAACGAGTCGACCGGTCGCGGTCGCGCTGTACCCTTTTGAGTGGTGTCTGATCCATCGCCGCTCCTCGAAATCGCGCAGAATTCGGCCGAGCGTTGGCTGCGAGGCGTCGGTCGCGTTGGCGAGTTCGCCCCGGGTGTACGTGCGGTCGGCAACCAGCCGCAACACGTCGACGCGGTTCGCAGAGCGAGCCAGAAATTCGATATCGTTCAACACCCGATCCATACCTCGTATTCGGCCGGCCGCCGGAAGTCCCTTTCGTCGTGATTTCACAGCATGAAATCGTTCAGCGAGATGAGGAACAGTCAGCGCGCGATCTACTTTCTTACTTTGAAATTCTTTCTGAATTAATTTATACCGCTGCGACCCCTTCGTTCAGTTGATGACAGAACACTGGCGACCAACGAGTGGCTCGGGATTCGAGCTATGCCCACTGGAGGCTCACCAATGAGCCAGCTTCGGCGCACGCTTGGGCTGTTCGTGCTCGTCAGCGTCTTTTTCGGTGGGACGTTCGTCGCGGCGAAAGCCGGCCAGGCGTACATCCCGCCGCTGTTGCTCGTTGCCCTCCGGTTCGATATCGCGGCTGCCCTGCTGGTGGGCTACGTCCTTGTCACCCGCGAGCGCGACGAGTGGCTGCCGAAAACCCGCGGCGACATTTACGCCATCCTGGCCGCAGGGGTGTTCGCCATCGGGCTTGCAAACGGGCTGTTGTTCGTCGGCCAGGGGTCGGTCAGTAGTGGCGTGGGCGCGATTCTGTTCGCGCTGGTGCCCATCTTCGCCCCGCTGTTTGCCAGTTTGCTGTTGAGCGACGAGCAGCTCTCGACGGCCGGTATCGTCGGTACGCTGCTGGGGTTGGTCGGCGTCGGCATGGTGATCGAGATCACGCCCGCGACGGTGTTGCAGCTGTTCGACGGCGGCGCGCTGATCGTGCTCGCGGGCGCGGTAAGTCTCGCGCTCGGAACGGTGTTGATCCGCCGCTCCGAGGCGTCGCTGTCGAGTACGGTCCGGACGGCCTGGGCCCTGCCGGTGAGTGGGCTGGTGTGTCACGCACTCAGCATTGGTGTCGGCGAGTCGACGGCCACCGTGGAGTGGACGGTCGGCGCGCTGGTCGCGCTGGGATACCTCAGCGTCTTCGCCGGCGCAATCGCCTACATCATGTACTTCAGCCTCCTCGACGAACTGGGCGCGACACAGTCGAGTCTGGTGTTCTACGTCAGCCCGATATTCGCCACCCTCGGCGGCTGGCTGTTGCTCGGCGAATCGCTGTCGGCGACGACGATCACCGGCTTCGGGGTTGTCGTGGTTGGCTTCGCAATCTTGGGCTACGAATCACTGGTCCCGCCGGTTCGGCGGCTGGTCGGGCGGCTCGTTGTCAAAACAACCGGGCGTCGACAGTGGATCGAAACACGCAGTAACTAACAACGCCGGCGATCAGTTCGGGACGTGACGGCATCACGATGACTGATCTGGTGAAGATCCGCGCACTGTGTGAGACTGGAGTTCCTCGCCCCACTGGTCCCATTCTCGAACCAGAACCATCTCGTTCTCGTCGGTATTCGATATTTCGACGGTATGAAACTGCGTTTCGTCGACGTTTTTGAGTTCGTTGTATTCGAGATACCACGTCACCGTCCTTCCGTTTCCGTCGGTCGGGTCGTCGGTGCGCGCATTCGGCCAGCCGTCGCCGTACTCGTACATTCGGCGCGGATCGGCATCGGTCTCGTCGACGACGAGATAGCCATCACCCCCGAGGTCGAGCCACGAGTCGTGTTCGGGTTCGGTCTCGACAACGCACCACGGAGACGTGTATTTCCGGCAGTGGTTGTCACCAACGATGCTGAAACTGGTGGTTTCGGCATCGTAAAGCGGTCGCGCCCACGCCTCGCGGACGGTCTGATTCAGTTCGTCGCCACCTCGGCTTGCGCCCGGCAACAGTGGGGTGTGGTGGACAGGAATGCAGTGGTCGACGGTGTCGTCGATGGTCTCGGCGAGCCACTCAGTCTGGTCGGCCGGAAACGCCGAGTAGGAGTCCAGCGCGATGAGCTGGAGATAGTCACCGATGGTGATCGAACCGTAGTTTTCGCCCACCGGCTCCAGCTCCCGGAGGTTGGGATAGAACTGCTGGAAGTGGCCGGCATCTGGGGCCAGCAGCTCGCCGTCCCAGTCGGCTTTGCGTCCGTTCCAGGTGTGCGGGATGTGTTTGGCGATCTCGTGGTTGCCGGGAACCACAAACCGTGGATGGAGCTTTGAGTGGTCCATCGGTCGACCATAGTCGGCCCACCATCTGAGCCAGTCGTCGGCGTCGCTCGGGGTGCCGTCGAAAGCGTTTGTGAGCCAGTCGCCCGGCGAAATGATCAAATCGAACTCCAACTCACCGAACATTTCCATCACCGCTGGTCCGCGACCGACGGTTGCCATCCCGATTCCCTCGCGCCACGGGTGGTGATCCGAGGTGACGCCGATCCGAACCGAGTCGGGTTGCTCGGCTGGCAGCGTTTCGAACTCGTGGGCGAGGGTCTCGGAGGATTCGATCTCGACCGCGTAGCGACTGGCCGGTTCGAGTCCAGTCAGCTGTGTGTGGTAGATATAAACATCGTCCGTACTGGCGAGTCGACGGCCAGCGTCGCTCTCGTGATCTGTGAGTTCGTGGTCGAGCAGCCCATAGCGAACAGTCTGTGTCTCACCACCATCGCCTGTCGCATCGATCCAAGAAATGCCGACTGCTGTCGTCGGGGTGGGCTGTAATAACGCGTAGGGGTAGACGGCGGATACAGTCATTAGTAAACAGCAAGGGCTGTCTGGTGTTAGTTGTCATGGCATGGCCGGAAACTAATACTGGCCACGACGTGAACACCGACGCTGGGAGCAGCGATACATAACACACCCATCGGTGAGCGTGTCGCTGGTTTGATTGCATGAAATTCGAGGAGAAATCCTCGTCTCAAGATGGAGATGAGAGTAGTCCGAGGGTACCGGGCAGTTGGTCATCGTAGCCACTCTTTACTGACAGTAGTCGACGTATACTGAAACCAATTACAGTGAATCTCGGATGTATGGTCAGCAACGAATTCCTAGAATCGGAACTCGAGGGATTAGCAGAAACTCCTACTGCCAGTGATCTTGGATACGAAGACAATGATCTCCACTCAGTATTCGATACGCAAAACGGAGTTGTAGAATTTACGCCCGAGAGGTCACCCGACTCTACCGAGGCGTGGCTTCGAACTAACACTGCGGACTTCGTTTTTAATATTGGCGAGTGGCTCTGACGTTTGCCGTCTACGGCCAGCTAACAAATTCTTCGAGGAGTCGAACTGGTTTGATATCCTCAACGTATTTTGTGTTGTGTGAACCTGAAATATGGAATCGTCGACCACGATCATGAAACTGGGTCGACAGATGATCCGAAGCCGTGACTAGTCGAAGATAGACGACACGACCCAACGAGACAGTCACTCAACAGCGGGGTCTCGTATCTGTCACTGGTCTCAATCCGGCGAAGAATTGGTATCATCACTGGTGAGACCTCTGAAATCACAGTGGTCAACGTGACGTGTAGTATAAGTGGGAAACTCACGTAAATAAGTTAGATTACACATGAACACGGACTCCAACTCCAGTAAACCTGCGTTGGTAGCTGCTGGGATCGCAGGGGCCGCTGCAACGCTCGCTGGCAAGCAGCTCGTCGGCCGACTCAGCCGTGGGCGCTTCGGTGGTCCCGGTGAGTACAATGTGGCGAAAGTCACCGTCTCCGGACCGATTCAGCGCACTCGTAGTCGACCCTCACCACTCTCGGGGCGAAACGCATGTATTGCCGACGATGTCGTCGAGCAGATTGAAGCAGCTGACGACGACGAGGCTGTTGAAGCTCTCCTGGTCGAACTCAATACACCTGGTGGAAAGGTCCTTCCGAGTGACGACATCCGTCGTGCAGCGGCTGACTTCGACGGGCCGACGATTGCGTACGCGACCGACATGTGTGCATCTGGTGGATATTGGATCGCAAGTGGGTGCGACGAGTTGTGGGCCAGAGACGCCAGCCTTGTCGGCTCGATTGGTGTTGTTGGGTCACGACCTAACGCGGCTGGATTAGCTGACAAGCTCGGACTCTCGTATGAGCAGTTCACGGCTGGCGAATACAAAGACGCTGGCGTTCCGCTGCGCGAAATCGAGGATGACGAGCGAGAGTACCTCCAAAATATCGTCGACGGCTACTACGAGCAGTTCATCAAGACCGTCAGCGAGGGCCGGAATATGGATCCACAAGCCATCCGCGAGACGGAAGCGCGCATCTATCTTGGAAGCGACGCGGTTGAGATCGGACTCGTCGACGAACTGGGAACCGAGACCGATGTCGAGGACCGAATTAGTGAGCTGATCGACACCGATATCGAAACCCATGCGTTCGAGCCTAAGAGGAGCCTCGCCGAACGGGTGGGCCTCGGTGCCGAACGTGTCGCCTTCGCCGCTGGCAACGGCCTCGCAAGCGTCGCGGTGAGCGACGGTACTGGTCTCGACATCGAACTCAAATAGCTACCTGACCTCCGTATGATACATCTGCATCGATGGAGACAGTACGCCCCGAAAACTGCGTTCGAAGTGCTGTGGGTTCTCTGGTACACCAGATCCGTTTCGTGTGCACTGATGAGGAGTCGTTGGCGAATATACCTATGATCGCTCGGAGGAATATCTTGACAACTGATGGCAGTTGCAGGCGCATTGGTATTCCCACTCGTGATTTTCGGTATAACTGATTCGTCGGCTACTCGAACACCTTCGACACCCCGAACACTGAGATTCGAGTCGACGCCGACATCATCGTCTGGATCGTCCCGGAGTTCAAGAACACCAGGTGCGATCCAGTGGTTAAACACCAATAGCCGAGCGCACACCGATCTGTTTGCCATCCGCCTTGAGGTGTGGCGGATTGATGATTCCCCACCAGCGGTTCGTCTCAACCCGGTCGAGAACCAAGCAAGTGGAAAGAGAAAGCCCAGCGGCCAAAAGGAGAGCTTTCTGACCGTGACACTCGGCGTGAGGCGTTCTGAACTGCATTTCGTGATCGGATCTCCACAGAGCAAACCCCGTCACGTGCACGCAAGCCAAGCCCTCGGCATTACTGGTCGACCTCAAGTAGAGTGTTCGTGTAGAGTTCGCCGGTGTCCAGTTCGGTAGCTGGAATCGACTCGCCATCGATTGTTGTGAGGATCTCGTTGTCGGCTAACCAGGCGACAAAGGACTCCCACCGACTGTGCTCCATCGTTCCCCACTCGCCGTCGGCTGTGAGATAGGCATCAGCAATCTGCTGTTGGCTTTCGGCGAGGAACTCTGGGTCATCGTTGTCCATACCGGTTGCCTCTTCATGCAGTATCTCAGCGGCCTTTTCAGGATGCTCGGCGGCAAACTGGTAGCCACGAGCAGTTGCGTCGAGGAAGTCCGAGAGACCGTCGTCGTTCTCAATCGTTTCTGGCCGAGAGAGAAGTAGTGGCGTATAGCCGTAGGGAACGTCGTATTCGTCGAGATAAAAGGCATTGAGACCGATCTCGTCGCGTTCGGCCATCACTCCTTCCCAAGGCATGAACACCCAGGTTGCCTCAGCCTCGCCATCCAGAAGTGTGTTCCAGATGCCAAGCTTCGGTGGCGTCGTGATCTCGATATCACCATCGCCGCCGTCGTTTTTGACCAACTGGCGGACGATGTAATCTTCGAAGCGGGCGTCATAGGACGCATAGGTCTGACCGTCGAGATCGGCTGGGCGGTCGAGGCCACTGTCTTCGAGTGTTACGATTGCACTCATATCGGTCTGACAGACCGCGGCGATGGCGGTTAGTGAGTCGTAGTCGGGATGGGTGTGGTAGCTAATCGCGCTTTCGGAGGGAGCGATTGCGACTGTTGCCTCACCGGTGGCGACCTGCTTGGCAGGCGTGGTTTCGTAGTCATCATCGCCCGGTGAGTGGATCGCCACGTCGACCCCGCTGTCGTCGTAGTAGCCCTTCGCTTGGGCAACGTAGAAGCCAGTGTGGTTCGTGTTCGGTGTCCAATCGAGTGCGAGATCTATCGCAGACATTCACGAGTGGTATCACAGCCCGGTCAAAAAGAACTGTCGTTGGGTACAGCCGGCTACTCGTCGACCGAGTCAGCCGCTTCGATCAGGGCCTCATACACTGGCCACGAGGCGTCTCCCGCCGGCGGTTCGGTCGACTCCTCATCGCGTTGGACACCTGATCCCTTTGCGACGGTGCCGATTACTGTTGCCGTAGTTCCACGCTCCTTGAGTGCGTTCACGACATCCCCGGTCGAATGGGGGTCGACCGCGAGTACGAGCGTACCGGAGCTCGTTGCCGTCCAGGGGTCCATACCAAGCGTCTGACACAGAGTACGTACATCCGGATCGATTGGCACACGATTGGAGTCGACGGAAAACTGCACACCCGCTCCGGTGGCCATCTCGTGAAGCGCGCCGAGTAGTCCGCCCTCGGTCACGTCGTGTATCGCAGTTACCTCGCCAGCGTCAGCTGCGGTGCGTGCGTCACGGACTCCATCAAGCTCATCGAGACGCGCCGCAACGCGATTGAGGAGTGCCGGATCACAGTCAATCTGTTTTGGAAATAGCGAAGCGAACAATGCGGCGGACTCGACAGCAGGGCCGGTGGTCAACACGAGGTCGTCGCCCGGGGATGCGCCGTCGGGGCGGATGAGGTCGTCGTGGTCGCCGACTGCGAGTGCGGTTGCCGCGCCGACCCACGGGAACGAACAGCCTGCGTATCGGGCAGTGTGGCCGGTGACGATGTCGACACCGAGTGAGTCACACTCGTTGTGGATGGCGTCCCAGAGTGTTGCAAAGTCGCTGTCGGAGAGTTCGGGTGGAAGCGAGAAACTGATCGCGAGGTGTGACGGCGAAAGTCCGGAGACCGCGACATCGGAGAGAACGATTCGGACCGCGAACCGACCGGCGCGCTCGAAGCCGAGGTCGGGAAGAATTGAGACCGGGTCTGTGGCAACGGCGAGCGCAGTCCCGTCAATGTCGATCACGCCGAAGTCGACGCCATGTTTGGGGCCAAGTTGAACATCCGAGCGGTCGGCACCGAGGTGTGGTGCTATCTGTGTGCGGAAGAACTCGCGGTGAATCTTTCCCGTCTGCGGCATATGCTGGGTAGATGGGTGGTACTGGTTTGGATGTGTCGTCAGCGTGGTTGACTGAGACCCAATATAATTGTGTTTGGCTCAGTTGAAATGATCATAAATTGATGAGATCTGACTGAGATGTGGCCAGTACCGGTGAAACATCTACGACTCCATCTTACCGATCATCGTACACCATAGAGAACAGTTCCCGTTCAGTTGTCCGGAGATGGCGGCTCACTGTTGGTTGTGCAATCCCGAGGATATCCGCCAACTCTCCGGCGTTCGTCTCCCGTGGCCATTCGAAAAACCCGGCGTAGTAGGCTGTCTGTAACACCTCTCTTTGTCGCTCGGTCAACTGATTGGTATACTCTGTTTCGAACTGTTCGGCAGTCTGTATTGGCTCGTCGTGCTCCCGTCGGGCAACCAAGTCGACTGCTCCGAGGCGCTCCTGAAGCACCGTCTCGAAGGACCGGGGGTCGGCGGTCCGTGGGATTCGGATGACGATCCGTGTCGTCTCCGGCGTCGCTGTGGCTTCTCGGACCATCCCGCCACGCTGGAGCAGGTGCGACCAGACAGTCGACTCGTCGAGGACGCACTCGAACAAACACTCCTCCTCGCGCTCGGTCAACAGTCGAATCTCGGTCACGGACGACTGGTCGTCGGCCCAAGCCAACACCTCGGCCGCGTTCGAGCCCTTGGTGGCGAAAAACAGGGTCGTCTTCCCATCGGGACGCTCGATGAGGTTTTCGAGTGTGAACTCACCGCCAACGTCGGTCGCCAGCGCGAACAACGACGCCGAGCAGTCGTGAACCACAAACTCCAGCTCGGTCGACTGTTCGCTCACGAATGACTGTCTCCGCTCGTCGGCGTTCAGCGCGTAGCCGACGATTCCGCCGAGTTCCTGGAGTACCGACACCTCCAACGAATCAAACGTGTCGGCTTCCGATGCGAACACGGAGACGATCCCGTACAGCGTCCCCTGATAGATAACCGGGATCGAGATATAGGCGCGATAGCCGTGCTGAATCGCGGCTTCGCGCCACGGTTCGAACGGGGGATTCCGGTGGAGCGCGTTGTCGACCTGTGGCGTCCGTTCGCGGAGGACGCGACTTACTGTCCCGTGGTCGGCCGGCGCGTCAATATACGGCTGTTCGAACGTATTTGGTGACGAACCATCGCTCCCGACGGCAGCTTCCGGAACCACCTTCCCGGTCGAATCACGGGCTCCGAACCACGCAAACTGATACGGAGGGTACGTGACGAGCCGCTCGCAGACGGTCCGAAAGATCTCCGCTCGGCTCTCTGCTTCGGTCAGCCCGCTCGTGAGGTCACGTGTGAGTTCACTCAGTCGACGAAGCCGATCCAGCGACGCCGACTGCTGGTCCAACTGCATCTGTTTCTGTTGGACCGTCCGTTCGCGGTCGACATTCTCTCTGGCTGTATAGGTCGCTGCGATAAGAATCATCAGGATGTCGAAATCCGTTTCAGTGAACTGGTCTGGTTCTGTCGCGCCAACAATGAACACGCCGTATGAGCCTATCGGGAGCAACAGTGCGCTTCGAAGCGACGTTTCGTCGCTATCGATCCGGTCGTACGCCGACACGTCCGAGACGAGTTCGCCCTGCTGTCGAGAGAATATCCGCCACGGAAACGACCACTCCGTACTGAACAACTGTGGGCCGTTCGTCAGCGCCTCGGCTTCCGGTGTCCATGCGGCCGGTTCGAGCCGACCAGCGTCCTCGTCGTACGATTCGACCACCGCTATTGAGTGGTCGAACAGCGCGCGGGCCGTCTCCACAGTGTGCGTATAAATCTCACTTGGAGACTCAGCCGTTGCCAGCTCCTGAAGGCGTTCGCTCATCTTGGCGAGGGTGTTCGCATAACGGTTCCCGTCGGCTGGTGCCGCAATAACTGCGAGTAGATACCGCTCGCCATCTAGTTCGCAGTGCTTGATCACGAGCTGACGCACTGACTCAGTGCCGTCACGGTGGCATCCAGTCACCTGAAATTCGGAGCGGCCGCCGCGTTCGGCGACCGCGTCGAGCGCGTCGACGATATCGGTCCGCGGCGGCACGTCCTCGTCAGTCCCAAACAGCATGGAGAACGGATTGCCGACGATCTCCGCCAGCGAGTAGCCGAACAGTCGCTCGATAAAAGGGTTCGCGTGATGGATGGTTCCATCCGTCGACAGAACGACGATTCCGACCGGGAGCGCTTCGAATACCTGTGTAGAATCTAACTGAAAGAAACCCATTGCAGGCTGTCCGCCATCAACGGGTTTGTATTTTTATCCACTTAAAAAGAATATTTCTGAAAACCGTTCGTCCAGCAGATATCGACCGCAGACAGCAGCCAGAGTCCCTCCCCCGAGAGACTCGATTCTGGCTACTCCGGTGTATCGAACGCGTTGTGTTCGCTAATGCTGTCGGGGAGTACAGAGCGGTCGAGACTACTGCTCTCTGGCCCTCGGAAGTAGACGATCAGCGACCACATCGCGCCAGCGGCTATCGATCCGAACGCCGAGAAATTCATCCCCAGACTCAGAAACGTAAGCGCGTAGACGAACCCGATCACCACTGATGGAACGCTTGTCGCCCATGGGACACACGCCCCCGCGTTACGAATCGTCGGGATCAAAAATCCGACTGACAGCAGACTGCCCGTCAGGAATATCATCTCTTGCCACGCCATTATTTGTCCCCCTCTGCCCAAACTATTGTCGTCCCCATTTCAGACATTGTATCTCTCTGTAGTCCCTATTGACGGATAGGCAAACGGGGCATACCAATACCCCCACACGCGATGACAGGGGCTAGCGTTATATTAGCTATATTATCCATGATAGTTAGCGCCGGTCGATACAGCAAACGTCGGTTATCCGACATTCGGAACCTGTATATCAGAACCAGAACAACTGATCAGGGATAGTTTCTAGTCACCAATCTCCGTAGCTGGCGTTCAGACTCCCTGCTGCGTTCAACCCGATTCGAAACGAGTTGGCTACCCTGTTCAATGATGCCTCAGTTGATTCGAATACTGAAAGTCGGTTGTTCCCGTGGGACTTCCGGCCCGGCAACGCACTGATCGTCGACGGATCAGTGACCCCGTGGTTGATTGGGAAGCACCCCTTGCAGCCCCACCAGCCCTCGCAGTTGCAAAATCACAATACTTGATGTCTGATTGGTACCTTGATGACCCGAGCCGCTTCACAAAGCGTTCACGAACGGGTACACCGATATTAGAACGTACCCAACAATTCGCCCGGTTCATCGGGCCGCCGCTATCGCCGCGAGTGCCGTCGACTCCACAGGAGTGGTGACGAATCCTCACTACCCACCCCTTGATACAAACGAAGCTATCGCCTTCCATCTGAACGCTTTGGAAGCTGTTCTTCACGACAGTGGAACCAATTCATAACCGGTTTGCGGGATACGATTCCGACAGGCTGTTCTGCTATTTTCCCGGCACGACGAACCATTTATCCGCTAATTCCACTCATATAACATATGGTGTCTGCCCTGGGGTTTCATTCGCTTCATGATGAGCAACAGCGGTCACTCGCTGTCGATGGCTCTCTACCTCGGTGGCTCACTGGAACTCTCATCCGGAACGGTCCAGGGACGTTTTCGAATGGCGAAGGAAACAGCGTCGACCACTGGTTCGATGGGTTGGCAATGTGTTATCGGTTCACGTTCGATCCTGGAAACAACGCAGATGCCGCAATCGGTACCGACGACGCCGTTCACTATCAGAACCGCTTTCTCGAAACTGATGCCTACGAGGCAGCACAAGCCGGGGAGTTCAACGGCGGCTTCGCCACCGGCGAGACGACGCTCCGAGAGCGGCTCAAGGGACTGTTCACTGCACCCTACGACAATACCAATATTATCGTCGAACGAGTCAATGGTCGGTACTTGGCGTTGACAGAGTCACCTCGAGCTGTCGAAATTGATCCAACCACGCTCAGCGTCACGGGAGAGGTCCAGTACGATGGCTCCCAACCCGCCGGGCAACTCGCCTGTGCGCATCTCAAACGAGATCCTGCGACGGGAGCCCTATTCAATATCGAGACCGAGTTCGGCCGAACCAGCACGTATCACATTCACACGATACGTGGTGATAGCGAACGTCGACATATCGCCAGCGTCGAAACAGATGCGCCGGCGTATATGCACAGTTTTGCGTTGACACCACGCTATGTCGTACTCACAGAGTTCCCGTTTCGCGTAAACCCGCTGCGCTTTTTCAAACCAGGACGGCAAGGTCCATTCATCGAGCAGTTTGAATGGCAACCGGATCGCGGGACACGAATCATCGTTGTTGATCGCACGACTGGCGAAACGATTGCAGAACCGGTGACGGATGCCGTATTCGGCTTTCACCACGTGAATGCGTTTGAGCGCGATGGTGGTTCAGAGATCGTGTTCGACCTCGAAACAATCCCCGACACAACAGCAATCACGGAACTCTCGTTAGATCGGCTTCGAGAAGGGAATCTTGAGGCTATCGCAGGGCGTCTCGAACGGTTTCGAGTCAATCTCGGTGACACTACCGGAACTGCCCGGTATGATACAACGGCTGCAACTGTAAGCCGAGAGATGTTGTATGACGACGGAACTGCGTTGCCAACTGTCTCACCGGCGCAGTGGTGTCGGTCTCACCGGTACGTGTATTCGATGAGCCTGGATCAGCCGGCAACCGAATGGGCAACTGGGATCCTGAAATACGATACACAGACTGACGAGGTTGTAGAATACAACAGCGGTGGCGACTACTTTGGTGAGCCGATAGTTGTTCCACGGCCGAACGGGCCAGCTGAAGCCGGCGTCGTACTCACAGTCGCTTTGGATGTCGACGCTGAGCGGTCACGACTACTCGTTCTTGGTACAGAGGAATTGGCGGAGCGGGCTCGGATCACGTTACCACATGCAACTCCGTTCGATTTCCACGGTCGCTATTTCCCAGAGATCCGGGTTAGGCAAGCGAACTAATTGGTGTTCGCTGTTCAATCAGCGTTATTCTTTGTTGTCGTGTTTCAGTTGTGCTGGCAACTATTCGTCGTCGACGTCGAGATCAAACTGGGTGTGTTCTTTGACGGCGTTCAGTACAACACTGGTGTTGGACTCCCGAATGTCGACATCAGACAACAGCTCCTTGATCTGCGCGTTCATGCCGTCTGTATCTTCGAATTTGCCGATTGCGATGATGTCGTAGTCGCCTGTCGTCTCGTACACACTGATCATCTGGTCTTTGGTACGGAGTCTGTCGACGACGTCAGGCTCTACACTGAACGGGTGACGGCAGAGTCGGCGACGTCGCGCGCAATGATGGATCGACTCATGTCGACGGTTTAGCATCGATAGGGGGCAAATCGTTGATCGTTGCCACAGACTCGCTGTAGAGCTCAGAAGACAGTTTAGAGATAATTTTATGAGGCAATAGATTGTTCCTTGGTCTAAAATCGTGGCACGGCGTCCTTACCAACAGCATTACTGTTGGAATGTCCCGCCCACTTCTGGGTAAATAATAGTAATTCTACCGATAGAGTGGCTGAGTCGGGGCTACGCAGTCATTCAGTTGTTATAGGAATATTGATGGGTTGGGGCAGATTCGAACTGCCGACCTGCTCCGTGTGAAGGAGCCGTCATAACCTGGCTAGACCACCAACCCGCTACCGATTCCTACCTGTCGACTGGACTTAAACCCTTCTTTCCCACCCAGCTACGGCTCGCCGATCTGCGTCACAAAAAATCGCGGAACTGCCCGATCAGGCCGTCTGTTCGTCGGGCGTACGACGGCGGCCGACAGCCTGCTTCACGCGGCGGGTCGACCGTTTTGCAGCAACACGAACGCGAGCGGCGCGCGTCTCGGGTTCGGGGGTTTCCTCGACTTCGTTGCCGAGTTTCGCCCGCACGCGCCGGGCGACCGGCTGGAGCTCCTCGCTCAGCCCGATTTTGAGGTGCGTTGCGGCTCGACCGAGGTAGTACCGTGCGTCACTGAAGTGTTTGTTCATATCTGACCAATGGAAGCCAACAGATATAATCTTTGTGCTGACTGTCCGTTCTTTGTCGACTGTAAACCCACTATCGTCGGGCGATTGTAGACTGTCTACTCAGTAGGTTGGTGATTCTTCGGGAACGCCATCACGGGCGTTGACCAGCCGCGCGAACGTAAACAGCCCGTCCGACAGGCGGTTGAGATACGCCACCGCATCGGCGTTGATCGACTCCTGTTGGGCAAGGGTGACAGCCCTCCGTTCGGCCCGCCGGGTCACCGCCCGTGCGTTGTGGAGTGCGGCCCCACACTCGCCGCCGCCCGGCAAAATAAACGATGTGAGCGGTTCGAGCTCTTCGTCGGCGGTATCGATCCAGGATTCGAGCTGGTCGATGTGCTCTTGGCGGATTTCGGGGTCATCCTCGCCGGGATCAGGTGTCGAGAACTCCGCCTGGATGATATGGAGGTGGTTCTGAATCGACTGGAGCCAGTCGTCGACATCGTCGTAGCCGCTTGGGCGCGCGGTGCCGATCACCGAGTTGGCCTCGTCGACGACGCCGTACGCCTCGATTCGGGGGTTGGTTTTCGAGACCCGCGAGAGATCCCGCAGGTCGGTTTTTCCTTCGTCGCCGCGACCGGTGTAGATCGTCATCGGTGGTTCACTCCGCTGGGATGGATGGACATACTCGCCCTTTGGTCGCCGCCAGCAAGTAGTTTGGTACCGGTGGCTCACCCGAGGGCTTCGAACGTCTCGATGGCACGCCGCCAATCGTCTGGGATACGGATCGCCTGGCCCTGCTTGCGGTCATAGTTGACCATCACCACCGTCGCGCTCGCTACGGGCTCGCCGTCGACGGTGAGCTCCGAGTCGATTGTCAGGCTCGTTGTACCGATTTCAGTGACCTGCATCGCGACGACCAACTCGCCGTCGAGCGTGATTGGGCGACGATAGGAGATGTCGACCGATGCAATAGCGGTGTCGACGGCCGTGAGATCCACGCCGACGATTTGCTCGAAGTAGTCGACGCGAGCGGCTTCGAGATAGCTGACGTGGACGGCGTGGTTGACATGCCCCAGCGGGTCGAGATCTCGGTACCGAACCGGAACAACGGTGGTAAACGAGTGATCGTGATTCATACGCTAGACATTCA